>CALVYX010000056.1 GCA_944372315.1 uncultured Bacilli bacterium | reverse complement strand
GTAATAATTCTCCATCTGGGGTAGGATTACTTGATACATATTGTCCTATATCTAATGTTATACTTATGTCTTTTGTCTTTTCTTCTGGATCACTTGTAACACTGGCATCATACCCTACTTTTACTGTTACTGTTACTTTAGGACAGGTACTTTGTCCTTCACAACTAGAGATCCTTGTTCCTTTCCTTATTCCTTCAAACCTTATATAGATTGCTTCACTTCCAGTAGATGTATAAGTTGCTCCTTTTATTTCTGCTTCGATATCTCCATAGTTAGTAATATCTATCTCATATGTTATCTCATCCCCAGGTTGCACTAAATCTACTTCAAAGTTTGCTGTGGTCTTACTTACTGTTGGTGTTACTTTATTCGTGGCTCCTCCTTTTAGAGATACTGTTCTTATATCGCTAAACTCTACTTGCCAATTTGAGGTTACTGCGGTACTTCCATTGATATTTAGGTTTGTTGATAATAAGGCATATCCTACTGCCATAAATACTATCATAATTATCATTACTATTATTACTTTTACCTTAGTTTGATGCATTTTATCACCCCATTTATTATATTTTAATCATATCTTACCTGGCATTAATTTACAATATAAAAAACAAACATTTTACTTTGTTTTACGTTTGTTTTTTTGTTTTTCTATCGCTTTTTCTATCCTTTTCGTTTCTAAATCTTTATTTCTATTAATTGGTATTTTTTCTCTTTTCCTAGTTAAAATAGTTGTTATAATAAATGCTACTAGTGAGTATCCAATACCTAATTTAATAGTTAAAGATAAAAAAGCCAAGATAATAGTTAATAAACCAAAAATAATAATTAATATCCTTAATATTTTTCTAGTTTTTAAATTTTTAATATTTTGATCATTCGTTAACTTTACCATCTATCCCCCATAAAACCAATAAATAATTCCAAATCCTATTGCCATAACTAAGATAAATACTACTAAAGTTAAAAATGATGTTTTAGCCGCTTCTGTATTACTAGTTGGATAAGTTCCTAATGTTTTCACATAAGAATTATCCTTCTCCACTGTTCTAGATTCTTCTAGTTCATTACTCATATACTGATCTAGTGAATTATTTACTTTATCAATAGTAGTACTATCATAATTATTCATTCTTAAATAATTGTTATTACTAGATAATGCTTCATAACTAGCTTTTTCATTTTCATATTCTACTTTAGTGACATTATTTCTATCAATAGAAGCATCATTACCAAATGACTCCGCAATTTTAGGTAATGTATAAGTATCAAAATCTTCTCCATTATTAAAGATAATAGTTTCTCTTGTTCCATCCGAACTAGCTAAATTCACTATTCTTTGACTAGGATTATCTACAGGAACATCTATTTGTACTACCGTCATATCCATAGGATCTTGACTATCTTTAATAAAATCAATCACTTTTAGAGAATCTTCACTATCATAATGCCTATTGTTATAATCGACATCCACTGAAGGAAGACCACGTTCTGGATCTTTTACTTCCTCTATTTCATCAACAGCAAAAGAAGCCTTATCTAACTTAGTGCCATCCATATTTCTATCATCAGTATCTAACTCAAATACATTAGCCCCAAGATCTTCTTTTATTTCAAATCCTATTAACTCTGCTATCTCAATTGCTTCTTGTTTAGAATCAGCAATCAAATAAAAATTAGTCTCACCATTACTATTAGAATATCCAACAGTAAAATCTTGATTTGGAATATTAGGATCATCATTTACAAATTTATCTTTTAACCCCTTTAATTCAGAAGGCATTAATTTTTCATAATCTTTTTCTTTGTCCGTCTTATTAATAATTCCATTAACACTATCAAATACTTCTTTACCTTTTTTTCTTAATCCTTCTTCACTTAATTCCTTATCATTTGCTCTAATAGTTAATATTTCTTGATTAGTAGAATTAAGTCTAGTCATATCTACTTCTATATCTTTTTCATTTTGATATAATTCTAATAGTAAATTATCAATATAAGGTTTACTCTCATGAGTTAATTCTAAAGATATTTCTGGAGTATCAGTTAATCCTGGATTACTAGATATTACATTAATACCTTTATTGGAAAGATTGGCAACTAGTGATCCTAAACTAGCATCGTTTTCTAAAGATATTTCATCATTGCTCATTTCTTGATTAACAGAATCATCAACTGCAATAGTTGAAATTTCTGGTTCTTTAAAAACAAAATCATTTTCTACTTCTTCATTCCCTACAGAAGTATTTTTACTAGTTTCTCCTACTATCTCGTTATAACTATCAATAACATTTCTTAAATTAGTACGAACAGCATTAGGTAAATTTTCATTACTAGCTAAATTCTCAAATATTTCTTTTATTTCATCATTAAATTCATAAGATAACAAACTTGAAATAACGTCAGTTAAATTTGATGCATTAACCCACCCATTAGAAATCATTTGTTTTACTTCTTCTAATGTGTACATTTCTCTCATGATTTCACCTCACTATTCTATATAAGAATAACATATTTCTTAAAAAATTTCATTAATTTTATAAAAAAAGATATAAAAAACTTATATCTTAATTTTATTCTATACTTTTTAATGACTCTATCATATCAATTTTCTTTAAAGCAAAATAGTTTATTATTTGAATAATAATTGTAAATACAATAGTTAAGATGATGGAAATAATATAACACCAAATACCTATCTTAGTTGGGAACATCAATATATCTAGTTCACACGTTTTAACAATAATTAACGTTAAAAAATATCCTGCACCTAATCCTAAAGCAATTCCAATTGCTGTCAAAACCGTATTTTCTTTAGAAACATAATTATATACTTCTCTATCATAAAATCCCAGTACTTTAATCGTCGCTAATTCTCTAATTCTTTCACTTATATTGACATTGGATAAATTATACAAAACGGTTAATGCCAATACTCCAGCTGAAATAATTAAGATCCATACAACATAATCCATATTTTCTAATGTGTCATCTAAAGTACTTGCAATATCATTAGTTAATATGACTTGAGAAAATAAGTTAGACTCTAATAAATTAGTTGATAAATCAGTCATTTCATCATCATTTGTTTCTTTCGTATTAGCAAGGACTACATTATATTTAGGACTTTCTTTAAATAATTTCACATATAGATCTTTATCCATATAAATATAGTGTCTTAAATAATTATCTACAATTTTACTTACTCTAACACTAGCTTTTTCTCCGTCTGCATTACTAATAGTAATAACATCATCTTCTTTAATATTTAGTAACTTGGCTACTTTTCTAGTTAAGAAAATTCCTTGTTTAAAATTAGTATCACCCAAAGTAATAAAATCATTAATGTCGTCATCTACTACTACAATTTGTGTATCTTCATTACTACCCTCATCAAATTCTATCGTACTACTTTCCATTCTAACAGTATCATATTCTGTAATATCATCATGATTATCTAAAATATCTATATTTTCTTCCTCTTGATCATTACTCAAAACAATTTGTAAATCATATTTAAATACCTCACCATATTGAAGTGGCAACATACCTCCAATTGAATCTTTTAATCCGAATCCTGCAAATATTAAAGCAGTACATCCCATAATTCCAAGGATTGTCATTAAGAATCTCTTTTTATATCTAAACATATTACGACAAGTTACTTTATTAGTAAAATTCAATCTTTTCCAAACAAAACCAATATGTTCTAATAAAATTCTTTTACCACTTTTAGGAGATTTAGGTCGCATTAGCGTTGCAGGATTATTACGCATTTCTTTAACACAAGCATAAATAACAGCAATTATAATACATAAATATGCGACTAATAAGCCAAATAGCGAGTAAGACCAATGATATCCTACAATTAAATCTTTCGTATTATACATGCTTAAATACATCATATAAATAATTCTTGGTATTAGGTTGACACCAATAATGATTCCAATAAAACCACCTATTAAAGTTGCAAGACTAGCATAAATAATATATTTAGAAGCAATACTTCTATTAGTATAACCTAAGGCTTTTAACGTTCCAATTTGCACTCTTTGTTCTTCTACCATTCTAGTCATTGAAGTTAAACTAATAAGAATTGCTACTACAAAAAAGATAATTGGGAATATTTTAGCTATATTTTCAATTCGATAAGTATCATCAGCATAGGATGAAAATCCAGCATTATCATAAAGATCAAACGTATACCAGTTACTATTTTCTTTTTCTATTTCTTCTTTAATCTCGGATACTTTGTTTTGATACTCATCACTAAATAAATTATCATTAGAGTCAATTATCAAATACATATCAGTATAAATTTCTCCTCTAATATTCTCTTCATTAATATACATAAAATAATCGATCGTTCCACTAGCTAAAGTACTACTACCACGATCACTAGAAACATACATCGGTGATTTAGCAAATCCAACCACTTTTAATTCTTTTTCAATAAATCTTGGGTCATTAGTTTTTAATTGAACAATATCTCCTAATTCTACACCATCAATTTCTTCATCTAGTACACATTCACTTGCGTTTTCTGGTAATCTACCACTACTTAAAACCATTTTGTTAATAGTATCATTATAAGTCATTGTTTTAAAAACATACTCTTTATCATCTATGTCACCAAGAGTATCAATTGTATTTATTAATTCTACTTCTTTTATCCCTTGAATATCTTCTATCTTATCCACATCTTCCAAAGTAAAACCCGCAGTAGATAAAACATTGATATCCATTACATTTAAATCACTAAAATAACTATCAATAGTATTTTGCATATCTGGAGTAGTCGCTCTAATACCAGCAAAAAATCCTACTCCTAATAAGGCCATAAATAAAATGGAAAGAAATATCTTAATCTTTTTTCCTATTTCTTTTATTGTATCTTTAAATAACGCACTCATTACCAATCGATCTCCTCAATTGACACTGGTTCTTTATTAATAATAACTCCTTCACTTTTCCCGTTTTTAAAATTAATTACTTTATCTGCCATAGGAGCTAAAGCTTTATTATGAGTGATAATGATAACGGTCATATTAGCATTTCTTGCTGTATCTTGTAATAATTTTAAAATCTGTTTACCAGTATTGTAGTCTAGTGCTCCGGTAGGTTCATCACAAAGTAATATTTTAGGATTTTTGGCTAAAGCTCGGGCTATTGCCACACGCTGTTGTTCTCCTCCTGATAACTGACTAGGAAAATTATTAATACGTTTTCCTAATCCAACTTTATTTAATACAGTACTAGGTTTTAAATGTTTTTTCTTACATACTTGAACTGCTAATTCTACATTTTCTAGAGCCGTTAAATTAGGTACCAAATTATAAAATTGGAAAACAAAGCCAATATCTTCACGACGATATCTAATTAACTCTTTCCTTTTTAATTTAGTAATATCCTTATCATCTACTAAAATTTGACCAGAAGTAGCACTATCCATTCCTCCCAGTAAGTTTAAAGCAGTAGTTTTACCAGCTCCACTTGGTCCTACAATAACTACTAATTCTCCTTTGTCTATACTAAAATTAGTTTTATCTAGAGCTTTAATAGTTACTTCACCCATTTTATATTCTTTAATAACATCCTTAAATTCTATATATGCCATTTTATCACCTTTTTTTCATTTTAACCGTATAGTATATTATATAATATTTCACAGAATTTATCTATTTATTTACGTAAAAAAAAGATTACTTTACACAAGTAATCTTATACCCCCATACTCATGGTCTCAGGTAAAGTAGAACCTCCATCTATTACTATTCCTTGTCCAGTGATATAGCTTGATTCATCACTTGCTAAAAATGCGGCTAATTCTCCTAATTCTTGAATAGTACCAAGGCGCTTCATAGGTATTCCTATCGCAATGCCTTCTACTACTTTTTCTGGATTATCTGGATTAGTCTCTTTAGCCATACCATCTACCATAGGAGTCCTAATATATCCTGGCATAATAGCATTTACTCTTATATTATCATCTACAACTTCTCTAGATAATGCTTTGGTAAACCCAATCAAAGCCGCTTTGGTAGTCGCATATGCTACTTCTCCACTATCTGCAACCATTGGTCCTGTTACACTAGATAAATTAACAATAGATCCATTCTTAGTACTTCTCATATAAGGTAATGCTGCTTTAGTTACATTCCATGTTCCTTTAATGTTAATATCAAAATGAAAATCTCTTAATTCATCACTCATATTCTCAAATGTATCTAATCGACATACACCAGCATTATTAACTAAAATATCAATACGATGATATTTATTATAAATATCTTCTATGCATTCTAATACTTTATGATTATCTCTAATATCTACCAAATATCCTTCAACATCATAACCTCTATTTTTAAAAGAAGAAGCTACCTCATCTACTTTATCGCTATAATCTAAGATCATAACTTTAGCACCATATTTTAAAAATACTTCTACTATTCCTAATCCATTTCCCATGGCTCCACCAGTAACTATGGCTACTTTATCTTTTAATTTCATCTTATCATCTCCTAAAATTATTATAACATAGAAAAGAAGTATGATATAATTTTTTTAGGTGATTTTATGAAAACTATAGCAAATACAAAAAAAAGATTAACCTATTTAGATCTTTTAAGAATTATTTCCATTTTTTTCATGATTGGAATTCATGTAGTAGGAATTACCTGGTATACCGCTCCTATTCAATCCTTTTCTTGGCAAGTAATGAATATTTACGATAGTATTTTTAGAATCTGTGTTCCTATTTTTGTTATGATATCAGGTTCCTTATTTTTAGATCAAAATAAAAATATAACTATTAGCAAACTGTTTACTAAAAATATTTTGCGAATTTTTATTGCTTTATTGTTTTGGTCTTTGATCTACGGAATATTTCATTGTATTATTTTATCTAGAACATTAACGGTAGATACTATAATTTTAACTTTAAAAGAATTTGTGCGTGGGCACTATCACTTATGGTTTATTCCTATGTTAATAGGACTATATATCATAACTCCTATTCTAAGAAAGCTATGTGAAAATAAAAAGATAGAGGAATATTTTTTAATTTTAGGAATTATTTTTAATTTTGGCTGGATAACTATCCAAAGATTAATTCCTTATTCTATCAATGTTCTAGACGGAACTATTTTTGATTTTAATATATCTCTTATTTTAGGATATTCTACGTATTTTGTTTTAGGTCACTATTTAAATACGTATCCTATTAGTAGAAATAAAGAAATAACTAGTTATATATTAGGAATCGTAGGATTACTCTTTACTATTTTGGGAACAGTGATAATTTCTTTTCAAAAAGGAGAACCTACCCACCTTTACGATAATATGTTATTAAATATTTTTCTAGCTTCTCTAGCTTTCTTCATTCTCTTTAAAAATCGTATTTCTAAAGTAAATTTTTCTACTAAAACAGTTTCTAATATTACTTTTATTTCTAATCTTTGTTTTGGCATCTATTTAATTCATGATTTCTTTATTACTATTTTAACAAAATACGAAATAACTGCATCTCTATTCTCTCCACTTTTATCGATTCCACTTATTATTTTATTAGTATTTTTATTAAGTTTTATTATAACTTATATTATCAGTAAAATTCCTATTATTAATAAATATCTTATTTAAAAAAGACTAACGATAGTCTTTTATTTTTACAACATTTACTTTATTACCATGCTCCTTGATGACTTCGATTAAATCACTTACTTTTAACCATACGGTAGCTGTATTATCACAAGGATGAACACCAATAATACCTGGTTCATGCATCAAATCTATATCAATAAATACTTCTACTTTTAAATTATCATCATTTAATACCCCTAAGGGCGTTACAGCTCCTGGTAACAACTTTAAAATATGAAATAAATCATCTTCGGAAGCAAAACTTAAAGGTCTAGTATTATTCTGTGTTCTAAATTTCTTTAAATCTACTCTTTTATTACCTTTCACCGTAATAAGATAATAATGATTTTTCTTATCATCACGAACAAAAAGATTTTTAGCATCGCCTTCTTTATATGGAAAGTCTACTTTTGATAAATCATTCATGTTATATACTGCCATATGTTCTGTAATTTCATACCATACCTTTTTATCATTTAAATACTTATAAATATCTTGTTTATTCATAATAACTCCTACTATTCCATATTTCATTTGCTAGTATCTATAATTAATATACTATTATTTTCTCCTTTTGCATTGCAAATTAACTTATCATAATTCCACTCTTTAAAAGTAATATCATCAAAAATTTCATAACCTTGATTATATTTTTGATTTACCTCTATCCAATTACTAGTTGGTACTATTTTCATTGGATTGGAAAAATCTAAAAGAATGATAGAATTAGGAGAAGCCCAATAATATCCATCGACTGCTAATAAATTGTTATGAATATTATAATGAGGATTGTACCATATAAAAGTTTCCCTAAATTCTTTATTATTTAAATGTGATTCTAAAGGTATATAATGTATACTCTTTAATGTTGATAGGTTTAATACACTATAACCATATAAATCCTCATCAAATAATAAATATTTGTTACCATCTCTATGGTTTATCATAGTAGCAAATCTAGACTTACCATAAATATTAATCCACTCAAATATTTTGGTGTCGGTTTGATATAATTCACAAACTTCGTAACTATCTTCTGTATTAGCGATATAGTATTTTATAGAATAGTCTTCATCTAAGAAAACGTTCCTTGTCAATTGCTTTTCTTTAGAACTAATTTCTTTCACTATTTTATGGTATATATCCGTATCATAAAAGTTCATAGTATCACCTTATCAAACTAATATTTTTATCCACATATTTTTATCACTGTCTCTAAAATAAACCAAAGAGGAATCACACTAAATATTATATAAAGCATATATTTAAATGTTAACATCCCTTTCCATGTAGAATAAAATAGAGTTCTAATTTTATCCATGATATGAAATCTTGTAATTAAAAAAGTAAATATGATAGGTCCTGTCACATTTAAAATAATATCATCTATATCAAAGGAACCAGTACCTGTAATTTCTTGAAACAATTCAATGCCAATGATAAGTGGTAACAAAAATAGCATTTGTTTTAAAATATTCTTATATTTTTTATTTTTGACCATCAGTAAAAACGAAAGTGGTATTAATAATACCATATTTCCTAACACATTATATAAAATACTTCTTAAAGAAGCACGACCACTAAAATAACGGGATATGGTATTAAATGGAATTAATGATCCTTCATAAATATGAAATATAGCCTCCCATTTCAAGTTAAAACTTGGTCTAGCAATAAAAAAAGTAATACTTAACAATAATAGTAAATATAAACCAATATAAATAGTAATATTATTTTTATATATTCTTTCTTTATTCATTAAAAGTCCAAAACTAAAACATAATAGAGATAAAAAGACCATAATGATAATTGCTTTGATAGAAGTCATACTATATCTAAAAATTAAATTAGTAACACTTAATGTTATAATAAAACTACTAACAGTAAAAAATATAATTAACTCTGTAATAGTTTTTAACGGAGTAGTCCATAGTTGTTTTGTTTTTATTTTATAAATAAAATAAATGATTAAAAAAATTAACATTAAAACGAAACAAATTATAATAGACCCCATTCTCTCACCTTTTTCTTATTTTATATTTTTCTTAATTGCTTCAATTTTGCGCAAATTTTCTAAGAATTGCTTTTCGTGACCACTATCTGTTGGATGATAGTATTTTTTATTTTTTAGGCTATCGGGAAGACACTTCATATTAGTAATTTTATTTTCATAATCATGAGCATATTGATACCCCTTACCATTACCTAATTCACTATCTAATTTTGTGACAGCATTTCTTAAATGTAGAGGTACCTTCTCTTGCATAGTGGATCTAGCATCACTTGATGCAGCAATATAAGCAGTATATAACGAATTAGATTTGGGACTTAAACTTAAATATACAACCACTTGGGCAAGATTGACATTACACTCTGGCATACCATTATAGTGACATGCTTGATAAGCACTAACTGCTTGAACCAAAGCGTTAGGATTAGCAAGACCTACATCTTCAGAAGCAAAACGAATTAATCTTCTAGCTACATACAATGGATCTTCTCCAGACTCTAACATCCTAGCTAAATAATACAAAGCGGCATCAGGGTCACTATTACGCATAGATTTATGTAAAGCGGAAATTAAATTATAATGCTCTTCTCCTTTTTTATCATAAAGAAAAACTTTACTTTGTAAGGACTGTTGTAATTGTTCCTTTGTTATTACTCTTTGATTCTTTTTTACTTTAGTAATATTGATTACATTTTCTAAGGTATTTAAAGCTCCTCTAGCATCGCCATTACTAATATTAGCAATAAGAGTCAAACAGTCATCATCAATTTTAACATTATCATATTCACTAACTTCTTTTAATGCTCTTTTTAAAATACTAATAATGTCTTCCTTTGATAAACTTTTTAATACATAAACTTTCGTTCTTGATAATAACGCTGAATTAACTTCAAAAGATGGATTTTCGGTAGTCGCTCCAATTAATATAATATTTCCATTCTCAACATGTGGTAAAAAAGCATCTTGTTGACTTTTATTAAAACGATGAATTTCATCAACAAACACAATAGTCTTTTTACCATTACTTTTATTAAATTTAGAAATCTCAATTAATTCTTTTATTTCTTTGACTCCTGAAGTTACTGCTGATAACTCATAAAACAACGAATTAGTCTGATTAGCAATAATTTTAGCTAACGTAGTTTTACCAACTCCTGGTGGTCCCCAAAAAATCATGGAAGTAATAGTATCAGTCTCGATCATTTTACGAATTGGAGAATCCGGCCCTACAATTTCTTTTTGCCCAAAAAAATTATCTAAAGTGCTAGGGCGCATTCTATCTGCTAATGGTTTAAAATCTAAATGTTCATCTTCATCCATATCAAATAAACTGCTCATATATTTCCTCCCATCTTTTTTAAATTATTCTCTCTTTGTACTCCTATTACATCATTTCTAATTAATTTTATTTAAATAAATTTACAAATTTTGTTATGTTTATTCCATAGATATTATAGTAACTATCTTCATAGTGACCAACATCTGATACTTCATCATCATTAACCCATTCTTCCCCTTCTTTAACAGGAATAAATACACTAATTAAAAATAGCACTACTATTATAATTAATCCAATAAACATTTTCTTTTTCATACAATACCTCCATTAAAGATCATCTGAATCAATAATTTTAGGACATAAATCCTTCAATATACACTCACCACATTTAGGATTTGTAGGTCTACAAATATCCCGTCCTAATTTCCAGCAAGTTAAATCTATAATACCTGGAAATTTTGGATTTATAGAGCGTGCTTTGTAAATTATCTTATCAACATTATTCATATCCTTTTTCTTAACTAATCCCATTCGTTTAAATAATCGTTTTACATGAACATCTGGTGATATATCTATAGAATAATAATCTGACAATGGTATTTTAAAATCTCTAGAAAGTATATTGGTTGCCATAGTTGCAATTTTAATTCCCATACCATCAAAATCTAAGAATCTTGAAACCACTGTCGCACTACTAGGTTTCCCCTTCCAAATATTAGAAGCATCATTATCATATTCTTCGACAATTTTATGAACAGCATTATAAAATACTGTTGCCATATCATCATTAAATCTATGAAGCTTTTTCTCATTAAATATAGTTTTAAATTCATCTAACGAAACGTTATATAATGTATTTATGGAAAAGTCTCCTAAACTTTGTTTTATTTCATATGGAATAGACCAGGCTCTATCGGCAGTAATTTGTCTATCCATAGCACATCCTAGCACAAAAGCATGAGGATATTTTTTTAAATCATTTACTAATTGATTTTTTTCTTTATTTGGTACTAAAACCACATCTTTTATTTTTTTATATTCCTTTATAGACTCTTGCTTTAATTTTTTTTCTAACAGTCTTGTATCAGTCATTTTTTTCTTTTCTTTCATTACTGACATATCAACTTCTCACTTTCAAATTCATACTTTTTCATTTTCTTCCAAATAATTTTTAGCAATTATATAAGTCCATTTGGACTATTTTCCATATATTTATCTCAAATATTATTAATTATTCTTTTCTATTTCCTTAAGTTCTATATTCATAATTTCTAAATAATCCTTCTCAGCTCTAGTTAAATGATTTTGCATATATTTATCATATTCCGCATGAGCTTTCTTTAATGCTTCCTCATGAGAGACAGTTCCTTTCGTATGTAATATATCATTATGCGTCATTTTCAAAAAACTGTCTAATTCATGAATCCAATCTTGCATAGTCATTACCTTTCTCTTTAATGCATTTATTTCAGCAATATCAAGATATGCAGACACCAA
>CALVYX010000055.1 GCA_944372315.1 uncultured Bacilli bacterium | reverse complement strand
CATTTGCTATCTTCCAAATAGTCTTATGTAATTCTGCTCTTTCTTGTTCCTTTTTATTATTCATTTTACTACCTCCATTTAAAGTAATGTTACATGTAAAATTATACCATATTTTTAGCATTTTTTTAATTTTGTCCTGTTTTTTCTTACAAAATTCATTTTTTCGTCTAATACTACTTGCAATTTTTTTATATTAGAGTGATTAATACAACAACTTGGAGGTGTCTATGATTAGAAAGACTACTAATGGTGATATTAGTGATGATGAATTTGAAGCTGTATTAAAGCCTTTTCTAGATGATTATGATAATTTTATTTACTCATATATAATGCCTGAAATAATTGCATACTGCATAGCTAATGCATTTAATAGAAATTCAATGTATTCAGGTACTTTTAATCAACATTATAATTCTGCTAAAGATATGCTTAATTTATTTAATGAAGATTATGAAATTGTTAAGGCCGAAGTATTTAAATTATTAAAGATAAAATATGCTTTACTTGTTGTTAATGAAAATCCATTAAAACTTAAACGTATTGAGTACGAGTATTAATGCTTGTACTCTTTTTATTATAGTAGTAATAGTATAATAAAATTTTCTTTATTCTTTTCTTATTCTATTTCTTATCCATATCCTTATTCTTATCCTTATCCTAGGAGGTAAATGATTATAGTTTTATTTTTATTTGATTTAATTTTGATTTTGTTTTGATTTTAATTTAATCTGAATTTAATCTTTTTTGATTTCAATTTCGTTTTTCCAAAAAACTCACAGAAAACCTATAATTGTGTGAATGTAGGTGGGCTGTGGGTGTGGAAAAATTGTTATATTTTTAATTATTACTCCCCGGGGGGGATGTCTATAAGTTTATATAAATATTCCTTTGTAATTTTATTTTGTTCTGCTTGTTTATGATGATATGAACATAATGTTATTAAATTACTTTCATCTAATTTCAAATCATAATTTTTATCTATTGGTAAGATGTGATGAACTTGTAAATTATCATAGTTATATATATTTTCTTTTAAACATACTTGGCATAGATATTTATCTCTTTTCTTTATCTGTTCTCTTTTAGTAATCCATGCATTACTATTTCTAAACTTACTAGCTTTAGTATTCTTTTTATAATACCTTTTACACATATTATCTTCGTGATGTATTCCACCACATATAGTACATGTTCTATACATTTAATTCTCCTTTCTAAAAAAGAATCCTATTATAGGATCCTATATTTGTATATTAATAAACCGTATCATAATATTGTGATGACCAATCAACTTCATTTCGTTCCCAATTACCTTCTAGATATTCTTCAAATTTATCACCAAATAAAGTTATTGGTTTTAAATATTCTTCTAATTTTTCATTTGATAACCAAGAATGAGTCATTTTATCAATTACAGTATAAAAATCTTCTAAAGTATAACCTTCACTTAATCTTAATTTAATTAAATCAACTGTTTTTTTGCTTCCTGGTTTAAAATTTTTAAATGTTTTGTTATTCAAACAAGTCACTACTTGATAACATATATCCTGCAAAGCAGGATTGGGTTTATCTTCTTGTCGTACTAAAAGACGACTATTATTATTAATATTATTTATTGTTTCTATGCTCTGATTTCTAGTTTCTAATATATTATTTCTTTCTTCTATATCTGGTGGACAATTGTCCTCTTTATTTTTATCTTTTTCTTTTTTCTTCTTTCTTTGTTTTTCTTTCTTTTCAGCTCCAACAGTTTGATTAGTATAATTAAGCGCTTCTTCTATAAAGATCATATTGTCTTTTAATTCAATAAGACCTACTTCTCTTAATCTGGTCATTCTATTCTTTAAATCATCTATGTCAGTATGAGTCTTTCTGCTTAATTCTTCTACTGAATATGGTTTTAACTCTCCTGCTATTAATTTACATAAATATCCTTCTTTATTAGTAGCTAAAGTAATTAATCTTAAATATAAAATTACTGTATTAGCACCATCAAAATCAGATAATAATTCTTCTATTTCATCTTTATCAAAAAAAGTATTAGGAAACTTGTGATAGTGCTAATATAAAAATGTAGGAAATGGCTAATATAAAAATGTCATAAAACCTACAAAATTATATTAGCACTTTTATTATGGTTGATATAATGATTTTGGATAGAAATATCTAGAAAGGAGGATCATTATAAAAACTATAGTAAGTGAATTAAGAAAGGAGTTTACGTTATTAGAAATGGCTAATATGAAACCTAATTTTGCACAATTAGGAAGAGTATATAATATGGATCCGAGAACAGTGAAAAAATATTATTTAGGTTATGCTGGAAAGCCATCAAATCGTAATAAAAAGTCTATGTTAGATGAATATAAGGATATAATAAAAGAAAAATTATCTTATGAAGGAATAAGGATATCATCAGTGTTCTTCTTTTTGAAAAATGAAAAAGGTTATAAAGGTAGTTATAGTACATTAACGCATTATATAAAAACTCATCCAGAGTTAAAAAATAATAAAGTTAAAAATGATGGTCACGTAAGATATGAAACGAAACCTGGAGAACAACTTCAATTTGATTGGGTAGAATCTATAACATTAATAAATAAGTATGGTGAAGTATTTGAGTTTAATGTATTTTCAGCAGAATTAAGTTATAGTAGAATGCACTATTTTAACTATAGTAAATACAAAACAAGAGAAGATGTTTTAGCTAATTTGGTTTTAGCATTTAAATTTTTCGGTGGAATTTGTGAACATACATTAACAGATAATATGTCAAGTATTGTTTCTAATGGAAAGTTTTGTAAAGAATTTCTATCGTTTGCAAAAGATATGGGAATGGTGGGAAAAAAATGCAAAGTAAAACATGCATTTACCAAAGGAAAAGTAGAAGTTAGAAATAAATTTATGAAATGGTTAATAGCATATAATCACGAATTTGAAACCGAAGAAGATTTGAGAAAAATAATCAAGAAGATTAATATTGAAGTAAATAATTTAATTAATGATACAACAAATATGAAACCAATATTACTTTACCAAAAAGAAAAAGAATACTTAAAACCTTTACCTAACACACAAATACTAGAAAATTATATGAACTTAAGTATCACAGTGAAAGTTCACAATACAATGTTAATTGAGTATAAAGGTTGTCAGTATTCAGTTCCCAAAAAGTATATTAACAAAACTCTTAAAATTAAAGAAATTGATAATAAACTTTATATTTATGATAACACAGAATTAGTAGTAACACACGACATAAGCAATAAGAAAATAAATTATATAAAAGAACATTATATCGAAGGTTTAAAAGGAAGTATGACTTCTAATACAGATAAACAAATAGAAGCATTAGCGAAGAAAAATTTAGAATTATTTGAACAATTAACAAAATAAGGAGATGGTAAAAATGGATAAAGAAATTATGAGAAAATTATCAAGAGATATGAAATTAAGTTCGTGCTTATATAGTATAAAAGAATGTTGTGAAGTAGCTAGGGATTATATTGATTGTAAATATATAGTTAATGATGTAAATGAATTAGTTGTTGCTTTAAATGAAGTGCCAGAATATATTGAGGAAATAGAAAACATAATATTGGAAATGGCTAATGAATATGAAGAAGAAATAAAGGAGTTAAAGAATGAACAATTATAATAAATTATTAAACAATTTAGAAACATTAAAACTTTTAAAAATAAGAGATAATATTGATAATTATATTGATCTAATAAATAGTAAAAAGAAAGG
>CALVYX010000054.1 GCA_944372315.1 uncultured Bacilli bacterium | reverse complement strand
GCAAAGAAACCTTCTTCATTCTCTCTTATAAATTCTATTCCATATTTATAACTTTTTACTCCATCAATCTCTTCTTCTATAGGACTTATTTCATAAGTAACAATATCTCCACTCTCTTTTTTTTTTTTTTTTGTAATTTCTTCACCTGGTTCCACTACAGCTAAATAAAGTCTAACATCATCAACAGTTGAAATATTATGTCCATTTACTTCTAAAAACTCATCTCCTACCTCAATTCCAGCTTCCTCCATAGGATACCCTTCTGTAAGGCGTACTACTACAGGATCCATATTAGGAGAACCAAAGAAGATTCCACATAAAAGTAAAAGCACAAAAGCTAAAATAAAATTATTACCTGCTCCAAAGAACATAATTAAGAATCTTTGCCAAATTGGCTTAGAATACATTTTCTTCTCTTTGGGAACACTCTCATCATCGTCTACTTCTTCACCAGCTAATTGAACAAATCCTCCTATAGGGATTGCTCTAATACAATATTCTGTTTCATCTTTCTTACTTTTTCTTGAGAAAATTTTAGGACTCATTCCTATTGAAAACTCATAAACATAAACTTTAAATAATTTAGCAAAGACAAAATGTCCAAATTCATGAAC
Organism: uncultured Bacilli bacterium; assembly: GCA_944372315.1. Next base: position 5,107 of record CALVYX010000054.1, on the reverse strand, counting down.
TAAAACAATAAGTCCTAGTATAATAATAAAATAAATTAATGTCATAACCATCCTCCTATAGAACTGCTAAAAATAAGATAAATCCTAATACAATAAAAATAATACTGTCTAATCTATCAAGAATACCACCATGACCTGGTATTAAATTAGAAAAATCTTTAACATCATAATATCTTTTAATTGATGAAAAAATCAAATCTCCTAATTGACCTATTAATGATAAACATAATGTTACGAAAATAATAACTCCAATATCAAGTCCTGGATTAATTACAGTTGTATAGTAAATAGAACCTACCACAACTCCCATAATAGTACCACCAATTAGTCCCTCTATAGTTTTTTTAGGTGAAATTAATGGTGCTAATGGATTTTTTCCTATATATTTACCAGTAATATATGCAAAAGTATCAGTTATTATTGATATTATAAATAAATATATTACATACTCTAGGCTAAAATTACGTAATAAAATTAATAAATTAAAACTTAATCCTACAAAAAGAGTAGATGCCGTTAAGAAAAGAGCATCATTTAAATTATATTTTTTATTATTGTTAATAAATACCATTGGAGCTAAAAATATAAAAATCATAATTGACATTAGTCGATAATCCATTAAAAAATATAAATCTTTAGAATCATAATTATTGAGTGTTATAAACGCTACTAAAATGTAGGCACATAACTCAACAAAAAACGGAAATTCTTTTCTAGTTTTTCTAATTTTTAATAATTCATGAAGTCCTAATAACGCTATAAATAGCATTAAAATAGAATAAGGTAATCCTCCAATTAATAATAATGGAACAAATATAGCTAATAAAACTGCCGCACTTATAACTCTTACTTTCATAATTACACTCCTCCAAACCTTCTATCTCTTTTTTGATATTCTTCTAATGCTCTATCAAATTCCTTTGGTGTAAAATCAGGAAATAACGTATTTGGGAAAGTCATTTCACTATATGCCATTTGATATAACATAAAATTACTAATTCGTTGTTCACCACTAGTTCTAATTAACAAATCTATAGGTGGCAAATCATTATACAAAAATTTAGTAAAAACTTCTTTATTTAAACTATCTAAATCTAATTTACCCTCCTGATAAGCTAATGCTATTTTTTTAGTAGCATCAATAATTTCCTCTTGACCACCATAATTTAAACAAATATTTAAAATACCTTTAGTATTATTTTTCGTATTTTCTTGCAATTTATCCATAGCATCTAAAACATCAGTACGTAAAGGTTCTTTTCTACCAGAAAAAATAACTTTAATATTGTTCTTTTTAAATTCTTTACATTTTTTAGTAAACATTTGAATAAACAAATTCATTAAATAACTAACTTCTTCTTCACTTCGTTTAAAATTTTCTGTAGAAAATGCAAATACACTAAGAATTTTTACCCCTTTATTTAAAATATGTATCCCTGTTTTTTCTAATGTTTTACTTCCTTCTAAATGACCTAGGCTTCTACTTAAACCTCTTTTCGTAGCCCATCTTCCATTGCCATCCATAATAAGGCCAACATGATTAGGGATATTAATACAATCTTTACTCATATCTATCCACCTTACATTATAATTATAATACAGTTTTATTAAACAAACAACAAAAAAAGAACCATCGGTTCCTAAAAACTGTCAATATTAATTTTTACCTTTTTATTATCTTTCAAATAACTACTAGCTTGAACGATAGTGCGAATAGAATTAGCGATTTTTCCGCCCTTTCCTATTACTCGCCCCATATCGCTATTATCAATAATCACTTGAATAATAATAGTATCAGAATCCTCTGAAGGAAACTCTTTAACACTTACCATATCCTTGTTAACAGCTAATGCTTTCACAAGTTCTTCAGTTAATAATACTAGTTCCATAATTACTTACCTTTTTTAGCTTGGGCACGTTCCATCATAATGCCTTCTTTGCTAAATAAACTTCTAACTGTATCAGTTAACTCAGCACCATTATCTAACCATTTATTAGCAAGATCTTTATTAATTTTTACTTCTGCTGGATTAGTTAATGGATTATATGTTCCTATTAATTCTAGATACCTTCCATCTCTTGGTCTTCTTGAATCAGTAGCAACGATACGATAAACAGGTTTCTTCTTAGCTCCCATTCTAGTTAGTCTTATTTTTACTGCCATATTCTTTGCCTCCATTTCCTTTTCAAATAAATTATATATTATCATTATATGTGATGTCAAGTAAAAAATGTTAACAGATAAATTTAATTCGGATTTACAATATATGGATTGTTGGCAGTACCATCACCTTGCGATATTACAACTGTCGATTTTAAATTAATTACTGGTCTGACACCAAAAGAATTATTAACAGTACCATATCTTGAATCTCCTAATGAATATATCCCCCAATTATAAGCTCCTGAACTTGCATTTAAGAAATAAAATGGTGTCATTGTCCAGTATCTATTTCCAGTATACAAGTAGTATTCATTGTTATTAACCATCCTTGCTCCTCCAGCATAAATCATTTCATCCGCTGTAATTAGTCCTATCGGATAATCTAAATTGCCATTTCCTTTGGTATTACTTACTGTAAACAAATCATTTTTATTAGTGCAAGAAAAACTAGGTTGTTTTTTATTCAACACTCGGTCATAAGAAGCATATTCAGTATATGTAGTACTATAACCAGTTCCATTAATTATACTTCTGTCATTACAAAAACCAGCATCTTCTATGTAATTAGAATATTCTAATAGATTATTTTCATACCAACTATCAAGTATAGTTTTTATTGTACTATCATTAAGATTAGTATGAGTATCTTCATAATTATCACTTCCAGGAATCCCATACATATATCCTACATACGCATTATCTAAATACCCTTCATTAAATTTACTATTAGCAATTTGTGCATTATTTTGGCTTGCATTAGCAGTTTCACCTTGGTATATTATCCTAATACTTCCATCTTCATTACTTCTTATTATCCTCCAATAAAAGCCAGCAAAATATATATAATTATTTTCTACATTTCCCCGGTAATAATAAATTCTTGCACTATCTATTTTGAAAATATTAGTCATCAAATACAACGAGTTTATTTTTTTATCCACATTCATGTTTGAAGTATCAACTGTGGTATAGTATAATCCATTTCCATTAGTACTACTACTTATTTGACTAAAATCTATACTTTCATCAGTATTTATTTCATTATTTTGGATAATCATATCCATGATTTTTACAGGTGTTTCTATTTCTGGATCTTCTGGAGTTATTACTTGTCCTATATCTTGAACATAATCTATGTTAATTGTGATAGTACTAGTTGTATCATTAGGTTGGTTTACAACCGAATTATCGTAACTTAAACGAATAACAAAGTTTGTGCTACTTTCTTTACTCAATTTGTCTCCTATTTTTATATTTTTTATTTCATATTTTAAAGCATCGGTACCATTTACTTTAGCATCTATATTTTCTATTATTGCATTCAAAGAACCAGTATTTTGCACTGTTATACGATATTCAATATAATCTCCTGGTTTATTTAAACCTACAGTAAATGTTACAAGCGTTCCACTAACGACTGGAGTATTTTGAACTACAATACCATCAGTTTTATCTATTTCTTCTATTTGAGTAAATTCTATATTCCAATTGGATTCAATATTAGCAGTTCCACTTATATCTAAAAAAGTATTAAAAGCTGCATATACAATAAACATAGTGCAAGCAACAATACATAATATTACCATTATAGTATTTTTTAGTTTTCTATTCATGATTCATCTCCAATATAAAATACTCTTATATTATATTAATTATATATATTTTTTTTTATTTTTTCAATTCAAAATGTAAATTTGATTTATTTGATCCATAAAAAAATTCATTAAGAAGGTGATAATTAAATTATGAATTAAAATAAAAAAATATGCATTTCTTAATAAAAATGCATATTTTTATTTAAAATAATGTCAATCATCTATTTTATTTGATTTTCAATATTTCTAACCTTGCTTTTTCTTCTTCTAATTTCTTCCTGTCCAAATCCACTACATGTTGCGGAGCTTTATTCACATAATTTTCATTACTTAATAATTTTTCTCGTCTTGCAATAGAGGCTTCTAGAGTTGCAATTTCCTCTTCTTTTTTACTGTTATCCTCTTCCTTACCTTTATAATAGTAAGTAATACTTATTAGACTTGATTGATAACTAGCACTTAAATATTCTTTGTCATTACAACTATTTAATTGTTCCTCTTTAATCTTTAATTGTGAAACATAAATATTTTTAACATCCTCATTACAATTTAATGTAACATAACAATCTTTTGTAATACTATTCGTTGCTTTTAAATTACGAATAGAAACAACATCCTTAGTAATTTTTTCTAATTTTTCTCTTTCTTCAACAAACATAAATTTCTTATTCACTTTTGGATAACTTGCTATCATGATAGATTCTTGTTCTTTCAATGGTAACATCTGATAAATCTCTTCAGTCACATATGGCATAAATGGATGAAGCATTAATAAAATATCTTTTAAAACAATAAGCAATACACTTTTTGTAGTATTATTCACACTCATTTTGGCAAGTTCAATATACCAATCACAAAAATCATCCCAAATAAATGAATATAACTCTGCACCTACATTATTGAATTCATAACGTTCCATATTATGTCTCACATTTTTTATAGTTTCATTTAATTTAGTTAAAATCCATTTATCACTAATAGATAAATTATCTAAAGTAAAATCTTCTTGGTTAAAATTTTCTATATTCATTAAAACAAATCTTGATGCATTCCATAATTTATTAATGAAATTCCAAGTAGATGCAACCTTCTCTGTATCAAATCGAATATCTGTTCCCATAGCAGATGCTGTAGTTAGATAAAATCTTAAAGCATCTGTTCCATATTCTTCAATTAAATCCATAGGATCAATTCCATTACCAAGACTCTTAGACATTTTACGTCCTTCTTTATCTCTAATTAATCCATGGATAATACAATCTTTAAATGGCCTGGATTTCATTTGTTTTAGTGAAGAGAAAGCCATTCTAGCTACCCAGAAGAAAATAATATCATAGGCAGTTACTAA
>CALVYX010000053.1 GCA_944372315.1 uncultured Bacilli bacterium | reverse complement strand
ATTATGAGTGAAAATCTTAGTGATAAAATAGTTAATCATTTAATTAGTAGATATATTCTATTACCATCTTTAGAATCATCTTTAATTGATACTAATGTAGCGACTAGAATAAATAAAGGTAGTGATTATGCTTTTAAAAAGTTTTGTGAATATATTAATAAAATAGGTTTAGATAAAAAGATATATGTTTTGAAAATTGATATTTCTAAATACTTTTATAATATTAATCATTCTATTTTATATGAGAAATTAAAAAGAAAAATCAAAGAAAAGGAAAGTCTTGAAATAATTAGAAAGGTTTTAAATACTACTAATTATGAATATATTAATTCAAGGTTAGATTCTATTATTAATTATGAATTATTGAAAGTTAATAATAGTAAATTGTCATTAAAAGAAAAGTCTTTGAAAAAAGATATGTTAGTGTCTCTTCCACGTTATAAATTTAATAAAGGATTGCCGATAGGAAATATGACTAGCCAAATTTTAGCAATATTTTATTTAAATGATGTAGATCACTATATTAAAGAGACACTAGGTATTAAGTATTATATTAGATATATGGATGACCTTGTTATTTTAGATACTTCTTTGGATAAATTAAAAGAGTGCTTTTTTTCAATAAAAGAAAAGATTATGCAAGAAGATTTAGAAGTTAATAAAAAGTCATCGATCTATTCTTTAAATAATTATGTTTCTTTTCTAGGATATACTTTTAAAATTAAATACAATACTTTATGGATTAGATATCATAATAAGACGATTAGAAGAATTAATAGAAAGCTAAAAAAATATAAAATATCTAATTATGATTTATATTATAAAAGTAGAGGAAGTTATCAAGGATATTTCATGAAGGCTAATACTTCTTTTTATTATAAAAATTTAAAAAGAAAGGAAATTACTAATATGTATAATAAATATTTGGAATTGAAAAAAGATTGGGAAAGCGCTATTGTTCTTTTAAAAAATGGGAAGTTTTATCGTACTTACGATGATGATGCTATTATTTTAAATTATTTATTTAATTATCAAATTATAGATAATCGTGTTGGTTTTCCACTTGAGAGTTTATTTAAAATCAAAGGTAAGTTTAAGAATAATAAAATAAATTATGTAGTATTAGATGGAAGTGATATATATTACGACACATATGACGATAATATATATACTAGTTTATTAAATGATGCTAGAGTTAAATATGATTACGAAATAAAGAAAGAAGAATTAATTAATTCTGTAAAGGAGAAATTAAATAATAGTTCTTGTTTTTATGATGAGTTAAAGTCTTTTGTATTAAATAATTAAAAATTGTATAAAATTATTTGTTTTGCATATATTTCATTAGGAAGGAATGATTTTATGAAACAAATAATACCTTTTAAGAAGGAAATTACATTTAAAACAATGATTTGTAAAATTACTAGTATATCACTAGAACATACGTTAGAATTAAAAGATGAATATAATATCATGGGTGATTTCATTGTATCAGGTTCCTATAAAATGACAGAAGCTAGTCAAATTGATGAAGAATTTAGTTATAAAGTTCCTATTGAAATTGCTATTGATAGTAAATATGATACTAGTAATATTACACTAGAGATCGATGATTTTGTTTATGAAGTAATAGACGAGGAGAAGTTACTTTTAAACATTGATCTATGTATTGATAATTTAGAGTTAAAACAAGAAGAAAAGAAGGAAGAAGAAGTAGAAACGATTTTCTCTCATGATGAATATGAAGAGCTAGATAACACTTTAAGTGAAATAGAAGAAGATCTTAAAGAAGAGGATAAAGAATTAGTTCGTAACGAGGAAGAAGAACCTAAAGAAGATGTTTCACGTCATGATGATTTGTTTTTAGATACTAGCAAAGAAGAAAAATTAGAAATACCTATTAATATTGATAGTATCCATTCATCTAGTGATAATCATATGGACTGCCCATCTTTTGAAACAGCATCTAATAGTAGTACTTTAAATATGATAAATACTAATAATAATGTTGGTAACGATAATGATAATACAGAAGATTATAAAGACGTATCTTCTATTTTCTCGGCATTCAAAGATACAGATGAAACATTCTCAACTTATTGCATCTATATCATTCGTGAAGGAGATAGTCTAGATACCGTGATCAATAAATATAAAACAACAAGAGATATTTTAGCAGAATATAATGATTTATCTGATATTAGAATAGGTACTAAAATAATTATTCCAAGTACGAATGAATAATTTAAAAGATATCGTTAATGATTTTAATTTTAAAGTAAGAAAATGTTCCTATTGTAATAATGCAAGAATACTGGATACGGATAAAGGAAGATTTATTGTAAAAAAAAGAAAACATCATAATGATGAATTATTTCATTATTTACAAGCAAAGAACTTTAATAATTTTATAAATATTTATAATAATAATTCTAAATATGAAATATATCCTTTTGTAGAAGAGGTTACTGTGACTCCAGAAGAAAAAGCATTAGATATTATTTATTTAATATCTATTTTGCATAATAAGACTACTTTTTATAAGACGACAGAAATTGATACTTTAAAAAATATTTATGAGGATATTAATCATAAATTAATTTATTTATCTCATTATTATGATAATCTAAAAATAATAGTAGAAGAGAGTAATTATATGTCTCCTAGTGGCTACTTATTACTTAGAAATAGCTCTATTATATTTAGAGCTATTGAAGAGAGTAAATATTTTATTGATAAGTGGTATGAGAAAGCTAAGAATAAAAAAAATTATCGTGTTTCTACGATTCATAATAATTTAGAGTTAGATCATTTAATAAAAAGCGATACTACTTATTTAATTAGTTGGGATAACGCTTGTAAAGCATCTCCCGTTTATGACTTATTATCTTTATATAAAAATACTTATGATAAAGTAGAGTTTTCTTCTTTATTTGAAGTATATAATTCTAAGTATCCCTTATTTGAAGAAGAATTATATTTATTATTTTCCTTATTACTAGTTCCTAATAAAATAGATTTATCTAATCGTGAAATAATTAATACAAAAGAAGTATATGAATTAACCAATTATTTAATACTAACTACTAATTTTGTATCAAAATATCATTCTAATGGCTCCGATCACCAAACACACTAATTCAACAAATAAAATAATAGCATTAATTTTAGAAGTTACAAAAATTAATAATAATGATTGATAAAAAATAACGATTACTAAACCAATTAAGCAAGCAGAATAGAGTAAGCTTGCTCTTCTTTTGGCTTTACATACATCACACATACAAAAAAATCCATGTCTTCTTCCTTTAAACATATACTTCACCTATTATATATTATTCTTTAATTAAATAGTATGTTTCAATTATTAAAAATAATTTGATTAAATTAATGTTGTATTTTAGTATCTAATATATGATATAATTAAAAAGAATAGGAGTTATTAAAGTAGAGTTGTTTTTGTGCTATGTTGGCTTTATAATTTTTAAAAGTAAGGTGGTGAGAGTTTATTTAAAACTTTATTTGTATAATTATACTATTCATATAAAAATAATAAGGAGGTATTGATTTTATGAATGATAAAATCTCATTTGTAGAATATTTTTCTAGTATTTTAGCAATTATTTTAAAACCATTTACTGCATTTAAAGAAAAATTAAATAAATTTAATGTATTAAAAAATTCAGTAATTTTAGCTTTAATTGTATCTGGTTTAACTACCATAATTAATTTAGTAACATCTATGTTCAATGTTATTAGAGTGAAAAGTTTTGATTGGTCTAGTGGTGATTATAAAACAACTTGGGTTTGGGATAATTTAAAGGAATTAAATTATATTGAAATCATTGGTAAGAACTTTCTAATTTGTTTAGGAGTTATTTTTGCTATTGCTGTTGTATATTATATTGCTAGTTTAATTGTAAAAAAACAAGTAAACTTCTCAAGATTAGTAGCAGTATCTACTTTTGCAATTATTCCTGTGTTAATATCATCTTTAATTTTATCACCATTAGCATCATTAATTTGGATACAATTAGCAATGCCAATAGTAATTATTGGAGCAATGTATACATTTGTACTTCTATATGAAGGGATGAATAATGAAGTAGCGTTAGAAGGAGACATTAAGTATTATTTCAATTTAATTTGTCTTTCTATTCTACTAATTGCAGGTTACTATTTATGCGTAAATTTAGTAATGAGTTCTATTACAAGTGAACTTGGTGATGCGTTAGAGATATTTAGTTAGTTTATTATTCATGAATTATAAGCTGTTTGACCAAATTAATTTTGTCGAACAGCTTTTTATATTTATGAA
>CALVYX010000052.1 GCA_944372315.1 uncultured Bacilli bacterium | reverse complement strand
GTTGGCTTATCTAACAAAGAAGTACTAATTCCATTTCCTAATTGAAATGGATTATCACTTGTACCTTCTCCACTTATAATTTTTACATAACTTTTTAAATACAAAACAGGTCTTACACCATAAGAACTTATAGCTGTGGTTCCAGCTCCAATTGCTCCTGTTGTAGTATTGATTCCCCACACATTTGTCCTACTTCCACCACGGCCATTTATAAATCTGGGACTATTACTAGAACTATCAAAAAGCCAATTATAATTTTGAGTATTGTTATAACAAGAACTATTACTACTATAATCATTAGCTCTTGTACAGTTAGAATTAGTACTGGCTTTTACATAATCCGTAACATTTAAAAGCCCTATTTGACCTAACCATTTATACTTTTCTTCGCTTAACATATCGGTTTGCATATTGTCACTGCTACTAGCAGTTATTGTTCCAACATTAAAATAATGATTATCTATTTGCTGCTGGGCTAAAGAAGTTAGACTAGCATAATATTCTTCATTTAAATACTCATTCATACTAGAAACTTTATCTGGTAAAGCATAAGTTGTACTACTTGAATAAGTATCGCTTATTGAACTTACTTGATTTTCATTAATATCGTAAGTAGTTATATTACTTCCCCAAGCATTACACCCATTCGAAGGACTATTACAATAATCACTACTACGATTATTAGCCACATCAAATACATGACTAGATAAAGCAGAACTTCTAATTATTTTCATAGTTCCATCATTTTCTAATGAAATTATTTGCCATAATTCATTATTAAACCTTACATAATTATTTGGACTTGCTCCCTTATAAATATATCTTCCTTCTTCTGTAGTATCTTCATATAAACCGTCACCGCTAATAACAACATTATCTGTTAACTTTATTGAATCATCTAGTTCTGCTTCAGTAGTTAAATCTACTCCATTAGTCACTCTAACACTTATATCATAACCAGTTGACTGTGTTAACCCTGTAAATGTATAACTATTACTAGTTCCATTATCTATCCAATCACCGTCATTTATTTTAAATTCATATTTGCTTATTCCACTTTCCAGGTCACTTGCTGTAACTACTACTGTTATAGAATTTGTTGTACTACTGGTGCTTACATTCTCAATAACTGGAGGAGTGTCATCAGGCTTTTTAAATATCGCATACAATGTTACATCTTCTGTGCCCATAGTAAGTTCTGTTAAACCTTCTTCTGCCTGACTATTTGTATTCCAGCCCACAAAGTCATAGCCTTCTCTTTCAGCTGTATAACTTAAATCTATATTCTCACCTTCAGCTATATAAGCATTTTCCGCATTTGTACTTTCTCCACCATTTGTGATGTAATCATAAGTTACTAAATGGTCTGTTGTAGGTTCAATATTTCCTTCACTATTTTGAACAAACTCCATATCAATAGTACTTTCACCACTAGTTCCTGAAGCATCGCCTTCATAACTAGAATTATATTCTATTTTTACTTTTAAAGTAGCTGTTGTATTTTTATATAAAGTTTGTCCTTTAGTAAGTCCTGTACTAGTTATTTTAACCGCTTCATTATTTGAATTAGTTATACCAAGTGTTTCTAATTTGGCATCAAATGTCCCTGCATTTTCAACAATTATACTGTATTCAACATAGTCACCTTTTTCATATAAATTGGCCTCTAAATCAGCCGTTAAATCACTATAATTATTTTTAACATTTTCTCCGTCACCACCGGTATCAGTCACATCCGCACTTATTATTTTAATATTCCAGTCACTACTTATTTCACTTGTTCCTGTTATATTTAATCTAGTATTAAAAGCAGCATAACCAACGCCCATCAAACAAATTATTCCTACTAATACAAAAATTATTATTTTATTTCTACGCTTTTCTCTATACATAATCTCACCACTTTTATTATTTACCATATTACATTAACTATTCTGAATATTTATTCGGAATTATTATTCTAATATAATTTTACCCAATATCTCCGGTATTGTCAATATAGTTTTAATCACCGAAATATTTTACGGACATAGTTGTCCTAGTTTTAATATAATAAATTCGGACAAGTATGTCAATGTATTTTGTAAAAGAAAAATGAGATAATAAAAATGGTGATTACTTATGCTGCAAAACCACAGAATTAAAAGAAAAATATCAAGAGAAAAGCTCGCCCATTTAAGTGGCGTTGATGCTAGAACTATATATAGAATCGAAAAAAATATTTCCGTTCCTTTAATAGATACATTTTCCAAAATAGTAATAGCCTTAAACTTAAATAAAGATGAAATATATGACGAAATTAAAAAACTAGCTAATGAAAATAAAAATATTGAGAATTAATCTTCCCAATATTTTTTATTTTTTAATTAAAGTTTTAGATTTTTCAGCTAACTTATTAACAGCATAAAGTGAGATTGTAGACACTGTAGCTAGGCCTAAAGCTACTAATGAAATAAATTTAAATTTAATAGAACTATCACCAGTTTGTGGTAAGGTTATATTTTCCTTTGGTTCTGGTAAAGCTTCACTAACTTCTAATGG
>CALVYX010000051.1 GCA_944372315.1 uncultured Bacilli bacterium | reverse complement strand
AAGGAACTTGTTTCTATAGAGTAATAATCAATTAATGCATTTTTTAAACTTTTTTGTGTTGAAAGCTCAATATAATTAACAGATAAGTTTTTTATTATTTTAAGATGATTATCAAAATAAAATTTTAGTGTATGTGTTTACCCTCTTATTTTGTAATAATATTTTGTATATACTATTACTTTTTTTTTTTTTTTTATTTTTTTAATTTAGATCTAATTTGTGAATGAATTACTACGAGGTTTTCTATACACTTTAATATATCGCTTTTTGTATATAGATCATCACGTATTACGTAATGTTCTACATTTTTTAATTCCAACTTTTGTAGATTGAATAATCGATCTACAGAAAGTCCAATCAGTTCTTCATATTTCATAATATCCTCCTAAATTCTTTTTTAAAGACTATTTAAAAGGAATTTAATGAAAATGGTGTAATACCCTTCACCCGCACCAGTGACGAATCTGTTCGAACTATTCGAACTTTATATATAAATATCAACTCAATTTGGGTTGATTTTTTGTTTTATAAAAAATCATCCTACTAGAAAAGGATGGTGCTTATGATAAATATTATTAAGCAAGAAATTACAATTGAAGAATCTTTAATACAAATATTAGAGTTTATTTGTGAGTTTTCACATACTACTCCTACTTTTATCAATGGTTTTATTCATAAGGTAGATAAAACTAATATTTCTTATGTAGAACCTCATAAGATAATCATTAAAGATATAACATTTCTTGCTTTTAATTATTCTAATGAGATTTATATCAAGAATTTATCTCAAAAGATTAAACTATCAGAATTAGAAGATTATTTAAAATGTATTTAATTTGACAAGAATTGACATTTCTTTAAAAAGTGATAGAATGTTTATCAAGAGAATTTATATCTATTTAAGGGGGTTAAATAGATGTTTAAGAAGATATTTTATAATTATTTAGACTTTAAGAGGTGTCAGTAGTATTAAGCACTTTAATACTTTTGACACTTTTTTTTGGAAAAGGGAGAGTGATTTAATGGAAGAAAAGAAATTATGTGGTCTTTATATGAGAGTAAGCACGGAAGATCAAGCTCGTGAGGGTTTTAGTTTAACAGAACAAAAAGAAAGATTAGAGATATTTTGTAAGTTTAAAGGTTATATAATCGTAGATTATTATACAGATACTGGTATAAGTGCTAAAACAGGGAATTTCAGACCTGAATTTGAAAGATTAAAGGAAGATATTAAAAATAATAAAATAAACACAATAGTAGCCTTAAAACTAGATAGAATAACAAGAAGTATTTATGATTGGGAAAAGCTAATGACTTTTCTTGATGAATACAATGCTTATCTTGATTGTGCTAATGATGAAATAAATACTACTAATGCTAATGGTAAAATGGTATCTCGTTTACTTATGTCTGTATCTCAAAATGAAATAGAAAGAACAAGTGAAAGAACTAAAATAGGTTTAGCAGGTGCTATAAAGATGGGTCATATACCAAATCAGGCACCTTTAGGTTATAAACACGAAGATAAAAGATTAGTCATTGATTATTCTACAAAAGATGTTGTAGAAAGAATATTTGACTTATATTATAATGGGAATTCTTATCAAAAAATAAGTAATATTTTAAACGAAGAACAAGTATTAGGTAAAACTAATTGGCGAGATTCTTCTATTGTTGCAATATTAGAAAATGAAATATATAAAGGTGACTTTGTTCATGGCAAAAGAACTAAAAATCCTACTTACTACTCTAATGTAGTTGAACCAATTATAGATAGAGAGAAATGGGAAGAATGCCAAGTTCAAAAGAAACGAAATTCAAGAAGTTATCAAAGAACTGTAACTTATTTATTCTTGCAAAAATTATGTTGTCCTAAATGTAATAGAATTCTAGGCGGTAAAGCAACTACCAAGAAAAATGGACACACATATTATTACTATTATTGTAATGATTGTAAGATAACTATTAAAGAAAAAACTATTGAAGAATACTTTGATACTTTTATAGATGAATTAGTTGAATATGACTCAGTTGTTAATCAATTCTTCTTACCAATGATTAAACAAAAATTTGATGAGCCAAAAGAAGAATTAAAGAAAGAAATTAAAAAACAAACTGATAGATTAGAGAGAATTAGAAAAGCATATATTTCTGGTGCATTTGATTTAGAAGAATACAATGCTGAAAAGAAAATAGTTGATGATACTATTACCAAACTAGAAGAAGAATTAAATGAAACTGAAAATAGTGAAGAATTAAACTATACTCCACAAGATATCTTACTTAAAAGAGATATAGATTATATCAATAGAGTTAAGTTAAAAGATGAATATGAGAAAAGAACTAAAACTTGGAAAGATTACACTAGAGAAGAAAAAGCAAATTTAATAATGACTTATGTTGATGAAATAAAATTAGGAATAATGCACGAATATATTTATGTCGATAATGTTGATTTTAGAGAGTCAATTTGTAAACCTTGTAATGATTTAGTACAAGCTGGTTATTTAGATGTTAAAACACCAACATTATTTGAGAATTTAGTTGGTTATTTAAGATTTAGTAATTATTTACCAGAAGATGAAATTGGTAAACATATTATGAGACTCCGACAATACTATGATGTAGGTTTTGAAGAAGCAATCTATTATGTAGAAGATAAAGTATTTTACTTTGATTATGTAAGAGATAATAGAGCAATTATAAGAATATTCCCTATGGAAGATTATTGTAAAATAGATCCTGATATGAAAATGAAAGAATATAGATATGGAATAATCTATATT
>CALVYX010000050.1 GCA_944372315.1 uncultured Bacilli bacterium | reverse complement strand
TTAAAACAAAAAAAGTACAAACGGCTAAATAACCACCCGGTAACAAATTTAAATGATAAAATAATACTATAAAGCAAGAAACCACTCTAATAATATCTAACATATGATAATATTTTTTACTGCTATTCATATTATGTCCTCACATTCTACAGTTCTATCATATATAAAAATCAAAAATATGTAAAGACTTTTTTTATCAAGATAAAACAAAAAAATTGTAACTATAAAGTATACGATTTTAAAATCATTGATAGTGGAGCATAGCGGGAACAAAAGCAACATTTTAATACTATTTATCTTCTTTATTTATCAACAATTTCTATACTTACAACTTCCCATATTTTTATACATTTTTTGTTTTTTAGTACTTATTTAGTACCTAAAAAAAGGTATTAAAACAAATTTAAATAGAAACAACTCAAGCAAACCCGTCAAATCAGAATGAGCTAGAACAGGTTTATTTACTGATAATAAAAATAAATACACGCTTTACACCTCGACTTATCATTTTACCTAACATAAATATATTTAGAACATAATAAGCAAAATTCCATGAAATATACACTAGTTTAAGAAGAGACAAAAAATTTATTAAACGATAAAATTTTCAATGATTGCGATATGAAAAAGGACAAGTAGTTTAACAATACTTATCCCCATTTAAACTTTCAAAAACTTTTTAAAAGCAATTAGCCTTAAATTTATCATCTATTCATATTCTATTTAAGATATTTGAAACTTTGAAACAACATCCAATTGATAATTTTTATATTTTTCAATAAATTCTATTTTCTTATCTTGTGGTAATTCTCCAATTTTTTGACCAAGTTTTGTCATAGGACCTGTAAATATTTTAGTTGTTTTAACAATAGATTTCTTAGTTAGTCCGGCAGACTTGGCTGTAACGTCGTCCAATTCAACGTCATAAATACCACAATCAGCAGATGAAGATATAATTACATAATGTATATCAACAAATTGCAGTTGATTATTTCCATCATCGCCAACAATTAAAATCGGCCTCACTTTTTGCATACCATTATTAGGTTTAGTAGCTACATAAGTCCAAATTTCTCCAATCATTTAATCCCACTCCTCATCTTCTGGTTGAAATACAGAATTAATAAAGTAATTTGCGATACTTTGTTTTGATATTGTCTTTACACTTCGTTCATCTGGATCTAATCCTGTTCTTGCCAATAACCATGGCTCCTGATTGTGAGTCATCTCTTCTAAAAATTTCGAATCATATTTGGAAAATTTACTTTTTACATAATTTAAAACATCAAGTGTTTGAGAATCAAATTGACTTACTTGAAAATTAATGTCAATAGGATTGAAAGAAAAATTTTTATATGTATGATAAACAGATGGAACTACAGGTCCATGAACCCAAGCCTCCATTTCATCATTAAATAAAGCCTCATCATTAAATACGAAAGAAAACCCTTGTGCAAAATATAATAATTTTTGTAATTTTAATGGCTCCGGATGAATTTCATTTATGAACCATTTAGCAATTTCATCTGCAGTATACTTATCTTCCATATTTATCACTCCATTAATCTTTCTATTCTAAGTAAATCATACCATAAATTTGCAAATTTTAGTATACATTTTTTTATCAATATGTCAACCCCTTTTTATAGTATTAACCACTTACTATATATTATTATATCTACACATACCATTTTCCTAATTTAAATAAAAAAGTCCTTCACTGATGATAAAGTCAAGTCGCTTTTTCCTTAAAAGATAAAATGGCAGTTTATAAAGAAAATGGCAAAATAAATACTACAAAATTCTTTTTGATGGGATCTGATCGAATGAGGCATGTCATACAAGTGATGAAAAAAACATATACATATTTATTCCCTACTATTCATGATGAAATAGTAGACATTTTAAATAAATTATAAAAAGCAGTGCCTAAATAGTATCTAAAAAATAAAAAACCTTGATATTTCAAGGTAATAACAATATTGGTGGAGCATAGCGGGATCGAACCGCTGACCTCCACGGTGCAAACGTGGCGCTCTCCCAGCTGAGCTAATGCCCCATAAGAGTTGAACTTTTCCAACTCAGTGATATTATTCTATCATTCTATATTATACATTGTCAATATGTTTTTAATCTAAATTTATAAAATCTTTATCTTTATGTGGTTCTTCAAATAATAAATCACGATAATTTTGTTGACGTAAAACTTCATACAATACAACAGCACAGCAATTAGATAAATTTAATGCCCTTACATTTTTAGTCATTGGAATTCTCATACAACGATCTAAATCTTTTCTTAAAATCTCTTTAGGAATTCCCGTGGACTCTTTGCCAAATATTAAATATATTTCTTCTTCTTGATTAGAATAATCAAAACTAGTATGAGGTTTATGTCCATATCTTGTAAAATAATAATATGTTCCCTTATTTTTACTTTCAAAATCTTCAAAATTTTTGTAAACTTCATAATCTAATTTATCAATATAATTAACTCCACTTCTTCTTAGATGTTTTTCATCTAATGAAAATCCAAGAGGTTCTATTAAATGTAACTTAGTTCCAGTTGCTACACAAGTGCGCATAATATTACCAGTGTTACCTGGAATTTCTGGTTCATACAAAACAATATGAATCATTAATATTCCCCTTCTATTTCATACTCATCTAGTAATTGTTCAATATCACTAATTAATAAATTCTTATTAGCTGTTTTACTTTTAAAATCAACAATTTTTCCATCTTCAAATAAGATAATTGCAGGATATGCACTTATTTTGTCATCAGTTGCGTATTTGTCATTAAATTCTTTTAATAATAAATCTTTATCTTCAACATCAGTTATATTAAAATAAACAATTTTATTTTTTAAATGACGATCTTCAATAACTTTCTTAAATTTAGATTCTACTTCTCTACAGTCCTCATCATCTGCAACGCCCATATATATAATTACACTTTGATTATCTCCAATATAATTATATATTTCATTATATCTAACTTCACTTAAAACATTGTTTAAAATAGGAATTGTTTTTTCATATTCTTGATATGATTTATACCAATCTCTTAAAAAGAATACTAAAAAAAGCGATAGAGCAAAAATAACTCCTACTATAATATAATTTTTAGTTGGAATCTTTCTTTTTTCCACCTTCTTATTAACATTAGTCTCTTTTTTCTTTACCATACAACCATATCCTTTCTATAATTTGTTACTAAATATATTATAACAAAAAAAGATGAAAAAACAAATTAGTTTTTTGCATCTATTTTTTTTCTTTGTTCAGTATTTAATATTTTTTTTCTAAGACGAATACTTAATGGTGTAACTTCTACAAGTTCATCAGAATTAATATAATCAAGCGCATATTCTAAAGAAATTGGCCTTGGACGTTTTAATACTACTGTTTTATCACTACCAGCAGCACGCATATTAGTTAATTGTTTTCCTTTTACAACGTTTACGGCTAAATCATTATCACGATTATGTTCACCTACAATCATACCTTCATAAACTTCAGTACCTGGTTCAATAAACATAACTCCACGTTCTTCCAATCCACCTAAAGCATATGCAGTTGCTTTTCCATTTTCCATGGATACTAAAACTCCAATTGATCTCTCACCAATATCTACACTTGCAACTGGACGATATTCTTTAAATGTATGGTTAATAATACCGTAACCTTTAGTTAACGTTAAGAAATTAGTTGTAAACCCAATTAATCCACGAGATGGAATCGTATAAATAAGTTTCACTTGTCCATTCACATTGTTCATACTTTCCATAATAGCTCCCCTACTACCTAGTTGTTCAATCACTGAACCAATAGTATCTTCAGGGGCATCGATCATTAATTCTTCATATGGTTCTAGTTTTATCCCATTTTCTTCTTTAATGATTACATTAGGTTTAGAAACTTGTAATTCAAAACCTTCACGGCGCATATTTTCAATTAAAATTCCTAAATGTAATTCACCACGGCCAGATACGATCCAACTTTCACTATCGTTTGGTTCTACTCTTAAACTAACATCACGTTGTAATTCTTTATTTAATCTCTCCTCGATCTTTCTTGCTGTTAATATTTTACCTTCTTTACCAACAAAAGGAGAAGTATTAACTCCAAAAGTCATTTGTAATGTAGGTTCATCAATATGTAAAATTGGTAATGGATTACGTTTTCCAGTTTCACATAAAGTCTCTCCTACACCAATATCCATAAGACCTGCCACAGCACAAATATCTCCAGCTTCAGCCTCTTCAATTTCAATTCGTTTTAATCCTAAAAAGCCAAATAATTTTTGAACTCTAAATTGTTTTACTGATCCATCTAATCTAATACAATCTACCATTTGCCCAACTTTAATTTTACCATTATGAACTCTACCAATTCCTATTCTTCCTACATATTCATTATAATCTAGTAATGCTGGTTGGAATTGTAATGAAGCATTTACATCTCCTTTTGGTGCTGGTATTTCACTAATAATTAAATCAAGTAATTCGTCAAAACCAGGAGTTTGCGTACTTAAATCATCACTTAAACTAGAAGTACCATTAACAGCAGAGGCATATATAACTTTAAAGTCTAACCAATCTTCATCAGCCCCTAAATCAATAAATAAATCTAATACTTCATCTACTACTTCTTTACATCTTGCTGTATCTTTATCTACTTTATTAATTACAACAATAGGTTTTACTTTAGCTTCTAGTGCTTTTTTTAACACAAACCTAGTTTGAGGCATGGTTCCTTCATAAGCATCTACTACTAAAAGAACACCATCCACCATATTCATAATTCTCTCTACTTCTCCACCAAAATCAGCATGTCCTGGTGTATCTAGAATATTAATACGGTATCCTTTATAATTAATAGCTGTAGTCTTAGCTAAAATAGTAATACCTCTTTCTTTTTCTATTTGATTAGAATCCATTGTTGCATTACTTAAATCTTCATTTTCTCTAAAAGTACCACTCGATTTTAATATTTCATCTACTAATGTGGTTTTTCCATGGTCAACGTGGGCAATAATCGCTATATTTCTTTTTTCCATAAAAATACACTTCCTTACAAAAACTTTTTACATTATACCACAATTTATAAGAAAGTCAAATATGCTAACTATAAACTATATTTTGCTAAGAAAATAAATAATAACATACTTAATATTGCAACAATAATATTTCCCCTACTGTCTTTTTCACATATTTTTTTTATTACCTCTTTATTTTTTATTCCATATTGATTAATTATTTTTTGAATTCTATATTTAGCACTTCTTATATATAAGTCATTAAAATGCCAAATATAATAAATGTTATAAACTAAACCACCTACTATGATAAATAAAAACAATAGAAAATAAAATCCCATACTATCAACAATAAATTCTAATCCTCCACTAAGCATAGAATAAAATAAGCAAAGAAATATAAAACCTATAATTCCTTCGCGATACATCTTCTTATAAAAAGCATAACTAAAGTTAAAAATTAAATATCCTAAAGAAATCCTATAATTAGCTCCTAATATTTTATTAGTATAAAAATTAAGTAATTGATTTTCAAAATTATCAGTATGTTTTTCTACATCACCGTTATCAAATAAAGTTCCACATCTTGGACAATACTTATCAGTATCAGATATTGTTACTCCACATTTATAACATTTCATAAAACCACCTATAGTAAATTTATCATACTTTGATATAAATAACAATGAATAAAAGTGAAGATAAGTTATCATAAATATAATGGTGATAATAATGAATAACAATTCTCTATGGTTAAAAGGCATCAAAACGAAATTACTTCCTTCTTTAAAAGAAGATATTACTACTGATGTATTAATTATAGGAGGAGGAATAACTGGAATATCCACTGCATTTTATTTAAAAGATACAAAACTAAATGTCACATTAATTGATAGCGATAAAATAGGATATGGTGCAACTTGTAAAACTACTGGTAAATTAACTTACCTACAGGAATTAATATTAAATAAAATAAAAAAAAATTATGGCATAAAAGTAGTAGAAAAGTATATAGAAAGTCAAAAATATGCAATAGAATTAGTAAAAAATAACATTCTAAATTATAATATAAAATGTAATTTTGAAAGTAATAGTTCTTATGTATTTACTGAACAAAATAAATATATCTCTAAATTAAAAGAATTAAATAATATTCTAATTAAATGTAAAATTGATCATAAAATATGTACTAATTTACCTATAAAATATCCTAGTAAATATGCAGTAAAAGTAAATGATACTGCTGTTTTTCATCCAGTTAAGTATGTTTTAGCTTTAAAGGATATTTGTTTAGAAAAAGATATTCATATATATGAAAGAACTAAAGCTATTAATTTAGAAAAAGAAAATGATTATTATATAGTAAAAACTAAGACTAATAAAATTAGAGCAAAAAAAGTAGTTCTTGCTTGTCATTATCCTTTCTTTTTAATTCCTGGAATATTTCCTTTTAAAACTTATTTAGAAAAAAGCTATGTAGCAAGTGGTATTGTTAATAAAAATAGAATGTTTAATGCTATTAGTTGTAAAGATATTCATTCAATAAGATATTATTCTGATACAAAAGATTATATTATATATGCTGGATTATCTAAATCGTTAGGTCAGAATATGAACAATGAAAAAAACTTTGATGAATTGTTATGGCATGTAAGATCAAACTTAACCAAAGATATTAAGTATTATTGGTTTAATTATGATGTGATAACCCCTGACTCTATGCCTATTATTGGATACTATCAAAATGATTCTAATCTTTTAATAGGAACTGGATATAATACTTGGGGTATGACTAATGGATCTTTAGCTGGAAAAATACTTAGTGATCTAATTAAAGGAAAACAAAATAAGTATGCTAGTTTATTTAATCCAAGCAGAAAAGTAAATATAATGAAGGCAATAAATATTTTAAATTATGATTTAAACAGTAGTGTTACTTATGTATTATCTAAATTAAAAACTAATTATTCATTCTATCCAAAAAACGTTAAAGTTGAAATGCGTAATGGTAAAAAATGTGGCATATATGTTGATGAAGAGGGATGCGAACATGTAGTATCAAATATTTGTCCACACATGAAATGTAATTTAGTGTTTAATACTGTTGATAAAACTTGGGACTGTCCGTGTCATGGATCAAGATTTGATATAGATGGTAAAGTGATTAAAGGTCCTAGTGTTTACAATATAAGTATAAAATGATGCAACTACTTGCATTTTTTTATTTGTCTTACTTTAATGAATTTCTTTATCATTTTATAAATCCAAGAAATAATTAATACCCATAGTAATATCTTAATAGGTACTTCTAGTCTTGAAGTAACATTTTTTAATACCACCCAATTATTTCCTAATGCATAACCAAAATAAACAAAAACAAAAGTCCAAGGAATACTACCTAAAATAGTGTAAATTAAAAATTTCTTAAAAGATAATCTAGCGATACCAATCGGCAAGGATACAAGAGTTCTAACAATAGGTACATTTCTACCAATACAAGCAGCAATTAAACCATATTTGTTAAACCAAGAATCACTCTTCTCTATTTCTTCGTCTTTCATGAAAAAATATTTTCCATACTTCTTAGCAAATCCTCTTCCTCCAAAATATCCCATAAAATAAATAATAATAGCACAAAAAACACTACCTAATAAACCTATCGTGAAAGCTCCAAAAAAACTAAAAATACCTTGTCCAGCTAAAATGCCACCAGTAGCCAATATTAATTCACTAGGAATAATAATGATAACTGCTTCTAAAATCATTCCCAAAAACATACCAAAATAACCAAAGTCACTAATTAAATTTACTACATAACTATCCATAACATCACCTGTTAAAATATATGTAAAATTTTAGTTACTATGAAATTTTTAGTGCAAAAGAAAAAGTACTATTTATTATAGCACTTATAAATTAACTAGTTTTAATTACATATGGATTAGTACTAGTTCTATTCCATAAATTGTACT
The DNA here is from genome assembly GCA_944372315.1 of uncultured Bacilli bacterium. Next base: position 495 of record CALVYX010000050.1, on the reverse strand, counting down.
TTGATCTCCACAAAATCCTGCATCTACCAAATAATCTTCATAACTTAATGAGTATCTTCATCTGTACTACTCCTGGCACTCAATACATAATTATCATAGCTCTCATTAAATGAACTACCTCCTTCGCATCATCTCCTGTTAGATAGAAGATATTTATATAATTATTCTAGCAAAAAAACAACCAAATGGTTGTTACTTTCTTAACTTATAAATTTGATATTGGAAATCATCACTGGATAATATATAGTTACCACTAACCAAAATATCAGCATCTTTTAATTTTTCTGCCACTTCTTCATTAATTCCACCATCAACACTAATTAACGCTTTTGATTTTGCTTCATTTAATTTCTTTCTTACTTCTTTTACTCTATCTATGGTATCTTCCATAAACTCTTGTCCACCACGACCAGGTTCTACTGACATTACTAATATTAAATCCACTCTATCTAAATAAGGATCTAACGCATCTAGTGGAGTATTAGGTTTTATGGA
>CALVYX010000049.1 GCA_944372315.1 uncultured Bacilli bacterium | reverse complement strand
TTACCAACCGGTAATCTTTGATAAACAAAAAATGGTCGAGATGACAGGATTTGAACCTGCAACCCCATGGTCCCAAACCACGTGCTCTACCAAGTTGAGCCACATCTCGATGGTGCGCTCGAAGGGATTCGAACCCCTGACCTTTTGGTTCGTAGCCAAACACTCTATCCAACTGAGCTACGAGCGCAGCATAACAAACCAGACATAACATTAGATTTATTATTAATATGGTGGCTCCGACAGGAATCGAACCTGTGACACAAGGATTTTCAGTCCTTTGCTCTACCGACTGAGCTACGAAGCCAAATGGCGGTCTCGACGGGAATTGAACCCGCGATCTTCTGCGTGACAGGCAGACGTGTTAACCCCTGCACTACGAGACCAATTTGGTTGCGGGAATAGGATTTGAACCTATGACCTTCGGGTTATGAGCCCGACGAGCTACCGAACTGCTCCATCCCGCGATATAAGATGGCGGAGGAAAAGGGATTCGAACCCCTGCGCCGCTCGCGCGACCTCCCGGTTTTCAAGACCGGTCCCTTCAACCAGACTTGGGTATTCCTCCAAACATAATGGTGCCTAAGGCCGGACTTGAACCGGCACGAAGTATGACCTTCGCAGGATTTTAAGTCCTGTGCGTCTACCAATTCCGCCACTCAGGCACAATTAATGGTGACCCGCATGAGATTCGAACTCATGACCCTTTGATTAAAAGTCAAATGCTCTACCGACTGAGCTAGCGGATCATTAGATAAATAAATGGCTGCCTCGGTTAGATTCGAACTAACGCATGTCAGAGTCAAAGTCTGATGCCTTACCACTTGGCTACGAGGCAAAACTTAAGTGGTGGAGAGAGATGGATTCGAACCATCGAACCCGAAGGAACAGATTTACAGTCTGTCGCGTTTAGCCACTTCGCTATCTCTCCATAACTGGTGCCGAAAACAGGAATCGAACCCGTAACCTATTGATTACAAATCAATTGCTCTACCAATTGAGCTATTTCGGCACTAAAATGGTGGGCGATATAGGACTCGAACCTATGACCCCCTGCTTGTAAGGCAGGTGCTCTAACCAACTGAGCTAATCGCCCAAGATAAATTGTCGTTGGACAGTTATAAATATATCATTTACCCATATATTTGTCAACAAAAATAAACGTTTTTTTGCTAGTTATCACTATTTTTAGCATTAATTTCTGATAATTTGTCATTTAGCCATCGATCTAAATTATTTTTTAATGGCATAAATCCTTCATTAGTTTCAATAATTTTAGTTCGTTTTTGATTATTAATTCGATAATTGATATCTTTAATACTTAATTTAACATGATAATTTTCATCATCAATATCCACTACTTTAGCCTTAATAGTTTCCCCAATATTAACATAATCATTAATATTTCTAACAAAATTACTAGAAATTTCAGAAATATGAATTAATCCACTATAATATTCATCTAAAGTAACAAAAATACCATAATTTTCAATTCCTGTTACACATCCGGTTATAATTTTACCTTTTTCATACTTTGACATTTTATAATACACCCTCTTTGTGTATTATAACATTATATTTTTCTTTTAGCAAATTGCTTTACTATTAATTATAAAATATAGTATACTGTTCTTGGTGATAAAATGAATACAGAAGAAAAAATAATTGAAATAATCGATAAAATTAGACCCTTTTTGATCAGTGATGGTGGTAATGTAGAATTCATAAAATTTGAAGATGGAATCGTTTATTTAAAACTAATGGGGGCTTGTAGTCATTGTAGCATGATTGATGTAACACTTAAAGATGGTATAGAATCAATACTAGTAAATGAAGTCCCAGAAGTATTAGGAGTTATAAGAGTAGATGAATAATCTACTTTTTTTAACCAATCGATTTCAGGCAAAAAATAATTTTCCTTTAAAATATTATATATTTCTAAAACAAATTCTTCATAAGCATTCATATTATTAATAATGTAAATAACATCTTTTTCGACTAATTTATTATCAATTAGCATCTCAAAAGAATCAAAAAAGAAAGATGGAAAAAGCATTCTAGCAATAAATAATCTAGCCCCATAATTTGACAACGCAATTTGAGATATTAATTCTTTTAAATCGATGTTTTTACATGTATTAGATAAAAAAAGCATTTTTAAATATTCAGCAAGATCTCTTACTGGATGATCAATCACCAAATTAACAGGATTATATAATTCTCTTAGCGTAGTATCAGAAGTAATCCTTCTATGACTAATTACTAAATTATCATAACTATTTGGTTTTGTACTTTCAAAAGTATCTTTTACATACGAAATAGCTACCTCTCCCATTCCTATAAAATAATTAGCAAACTTGTTTAGTTTAGGATACTTATTTATATTATGATTAATGAATAGTTCAAAATAATCAATTTTAGTTTCCCACAATCTTATCCAATTAAATCTATTTAACCTATCTATCACTTTATTATTCTCATTAATTGGAATATTAACATCTAATATATCAGTATAATCAAAATCTTTATCTAAAATGGAATTATCAATCATCAATATATATTTTTTGTTGGAATTATATGTAAGTATTTCGTTATTTTTATTTAAAATTATTTGATAAAAATTTCTTTTATTATCTAATAAAATTTTATTAATTTCAAAAATTGCTTGATAATCAAATTGAGGATCTTTTATTTCTTGAAGCAAAAAATTTTGATTCCTATATACAAAATAATAATTATCCCCAATCATTCTAATATTATCAATATTAAAATTGTAAAAATAATTAATAACGTTCTTCATACAAATTCCCTCATTAAATTTTATGTTGAAACAATAAAAAAAGACTTTTAAAAGTCTTTTTTGTTATCTTGTTCTTCCTAAATCTGCATCAATTGCAGCTCTTTGTGAATTTAATTCAGCTACTTCACTTGCTAATGCTGCGTTAGATCTAGCCATCTCTTGAGCACGCATTTCATTATCTCTTGTAACTTTTGCTACAGAAATATAATCTTGTAACATTTTCTTTTGCTCTTCTAATTCTTTCTTTTCTTGAGCTAAATCAGTCAATCTTGCTTCTGCAGATTTATTTCTTTCCTCCATATTCTTAATATCTTGTGGAGTTACTCTTAAAGCAGAAGGACGAGAAACTTGTTCTGCTCTCATTGATTCATTCTCCTTTACTTTAACTTTATTTAAAGGATCTGTTGGAACACTATTGCTTACCAATACACCTGAAGGGGTTCTTCTAAAACCGTCTGATTGTGGAGCACTTACCGGAATTCCACCTATTTTAGGTTTATCATCAACTAGTTCTTGCATTTCTGTTTCAGTCTGAACAGGTTCTACTGGAGTTTTAGTAGTTTGATCTTGTGTCTTTTCTACTTCCATAGGCTGACTAGCAACTTCTTGTTGTTTTTCTTCCTTTTTAGGTTCAACGATAACAGGTTCCAAAACATCCGTAGATGTTTTATCATCTTCTTTTACTTCTGACTCTTTCGTTCCTCTTTTTATAATATCTTCAAATTCAGAATTAATACTTCTAATATATCTATCAATTAATTCACGAGTTTGAGGATCATTTACTTCTTTAGCTTGTTGTTCTAATTGACTCAAGGAACTCTGTAAACTAAGAATAACATTAACTTCTCTTTGTCTTTTATTAACCGCTTCTTTTTCTTCTGCTGTCAACTCTATCATTGGTTCTTCTTTGACAGGTTCAGCAGATGGTTCTATTTTTTGAGGTTGAGCAACTGGCTCTTCAACTTTTGATTTAGATGTATCATCTTTTAATCCAATTAACATATCTTCTGATGATAAAGGTTTTCTAGATTCCAATCCACTAGTTAAACTTTCTTCTGTAAGCATTGGCTCTTCTTGAATAGATTTAGCCTCTGGTTCAGCGTTAGTTCTTTTAGCTGCTATATCACCTAGCATTTCTTCTTCAGTCATCACTTTTTCTTCTTTTGGTACTGAAGCTGTTGGTGCTACTGGTGGAACATCAGTAGTAGGTTTTTCTCTTTTAGCAATTTCATCACCCAATAAAGATGTTTCGCCATCTTTAGAAATAAATTTTCTTAAAGAAGATAATCTATCTTCCACATCATCGGTTCCTTTTTTTACCCTCAAATCTTGAATTGTTGTATCATTTACACGTTCTCTTAAATCCCCATTATCTTTATCTTTAAACATAGCAGCATCCAAAGATTCTCTAATAAAATCTTTCGTGGTCGCTTTTATATCCTTAGCTAAAGCCTTTTGAGCTTTTTTAGTTTTACGCTTGTCTCTTGCTTTCAACACTTTTCTAACGGCACCAACTAAAACTCTAGGCACTCTAAGTGGTTTAGGTTTCGCCTTTTGACTAGCAACAACCCTTGCAATATCTTCTTCTAATAATACTGCACCATATTTAGCTAATTTTTTTCCGTATTTAGCGACTTCATCATATGCTAAAACTACTTCAGAATCAGTTATATTTTCACCTTTTTCCTGCTCAAAACGCACATCATTAGCCTCTTTTAAAGATCTACGCATTTTTTTATAGTTTTCGTTATACTTTCTATAGGCACGATCCATTCTTTTTTCATTGATTTTTCTTCTAAGAGATCCAATAGTACGCCCTGTTAATTTAGCTACTTTAGATTTTTTTCTATCTCTTCCATCAACTCTCGAAGGGGAAGAAGTTTCTCTGATAATTGATTCTAATTCTTCTTGGTTTGGCATAACAAAACCTCCCTTTCTTATTGTTCGTCATCATCTTTTGAAAGTTCTTTTAATACATTCTTGATTCTAGCCCACTCTTCGTCAGTTTCTACACTTCCAAGTTTAGGATCTTGTCCTTCTACTCTAATTAATGAAGCAACATATATAGTTACATTCCCTGCATCATCTGTCTCATTTTTAGTGTATACAACATATTCTTTTTTAGTATCAGTAAATTCAAATGTTAACAATACTTCTACTTCATCTATAGATCCATCCTCTAAAACGATTGACATAATCTTTTTATCTTCTGACATTATATTGTCCTCCTTTTCATTCTATACATTCTATATATAACTATTTTATCATAAATTCCACATATTTCAACCAAAATTTCATATTTTCTTTTTTAAAATAAAATAACGGCATTCATAAGCACAATATTTTTCAATATACTCATCAATATAACTAAATTTATTAACTGCGGTTGACTTCTTATTACTATCTTCATAAAAGCCTTTTAAACGCAATTTATTATAAGCATAATCTCCTAAAATATAATCAAAATTATCAAAGTAATCTGTAAAAAGATTGGAAACATCCTCTAAATCAAAAGCATTCTTATATTCTTTAATTAACTCATATTTATTATTACCTAATACTATCTCCATACTTATCCCTCGTTTGTTATTATAACATTTTTATTATCGTTTGTATATTAATTTATTGTTTCACTTATCACCTTTGAACTATTTAAATTACCAAAATAACAATCTGGCACTACCCCTTGCAACATTTTAATAGCAATAGGAATTTTTTGACTAATAACTACTCTACCTGTTGCTATAGGCATATATATTTGTTGACTAACATCAATATTTACATATACCTTAACTAAAACATTATTTATTCCGTAATATTCTATTTCTGTATCAACATACGATTCTATTTCACCAGCAATAGATAATTTAACTGGTAACTTAGGACCTAAATTAGATAAAAGAGCATTATTAGTTATTACTCCAATTGGTATTTCAGCAATAATTCCTTGTTTTAATTTATCAATATCAGTATTTATTAAAAAACCTTCTGATAAATCAATCACATCCAAATTTCCCGCTTCAATAGCTTTAAAATGACTTATTACCGTTTCTGTAATAGAATTTAAAACGTTATTTACTACTATTGGATCAAAATCAACTGATTGAATCTCATCATCCTTATTTTTAGTAACTGCTAATAAATTATCAAATTCAAGCTCTTTTATATTATCAGTTGTAACCGCATAGTTTACAACATATCTTGCGATTCTTGCTACTTCAGTTTTAGCATACTCAATCAATTTATCACCTAATACTCCCCCTATAAAATTTATTATCAAAAATGTAACTATACATATTAGTACTAGAGTTATTAATAAAAATTGTTTTTTAAATTTTCTTTTATGGTGTTTTTTTAAATGAATTCTTTTTTTCATAATATCACCTAATTAAATATATGAAAAATCTCTAGATACATTATCTAGAGATTACTTTAATATTTCATTTATATCAATTGTTATTCCAAAATGTTGCAAAACAAAATATGCAACTACAGCAATAATTGCTAACAAAATAATAGTTATAATTGTAATTAATACTCTCTTTTTTATTGATGACGATCTTTCACGCGCTTCATCAAACTCAAAATCTTGTTCTGACAAATCCATTGATCTAGTATAAAAGGAATTATCCACTGTTCGCTCTTCTTGTTCATCATCATCCTCTTCATCAGAAGGTATTATTGTACTTGTTTTATCATCATTATCCATTTCATAATCACTAGGAGCTTTTACTTGTAACTCTACATTAGTGGCCACTAAATCTCCTAATAAATCTTGTTCCTCTTTTTGCTCTTGTTCTTTTATATCATTAGCTAAAGTCTTGGATGTAATAGTATTAATTAATTCTTCTAATCCTTCGTATTCTTCTTTTTCTGATTCTTCTTTCTTATTAGATAAATACTTTCTATTCAAATCAGATAAAACGTTATACTCTTCACTTTTTAATTTTCTTTTTTTCTCAAGTTCATCAATTTCACTACGATTTTTTCTAGCTTCTTCTAAAATACTATTAATATCAAATACTTTTTCTTCCTCTTGTTCTTCTACTATTTCTTCTTTTTCCTTAGTATCTTTCATTAAACTTTGATAATCTTTTAACTGCTGATAACTTTCTCTACTTTTTTTAGGTTCATTTAAAGAAGATAATTCTATTTTAGTCTGAGTATTAAAATCAACTAGTTCTTCGAAACCAATTTTATTATTCAAATCGTCATATAAATGTTGATTTCTAGAAAGCCTACTACTTTGTTTTACTTTTTTTTCATTAGACTCATCTACATTATATCTATCTAAGCGGCTCTTCATTGTACCACCCCTCTACTATTTTAATTTTATCATATTATGTCAGAAAACAAAACAAATCTATGAATTATTAAGTAAATTAATGTAAATTAACACTAGTATTTTTACATTATTTAGTATATACTTTTGATTGAAGGAGCTGAAAATATGAAAGCAAAAGTTAACAAAGATATATGTATTGGTTGTGGAGCTTGTCAAGCTATATTACCAGATGTATTTGAATTAGAAGACGATGGTCTTGCAACTTGCAAAGAAGAAAATATTACCGATGATAATAAAGATGAAGTAAAAGACGCAAGTGAGAGTTGTCCAACTGGTGCAATCGAGGTTGAAGAATAAAATACTAGATTATCTAGTATTTTTTTGTTGTGTTAAAGCATATAACTGTTTAACTTCTTTAGGATTTAATACTCTATACTCTCCGGAATTTAATCCTTTTAAATTTAAAAAAGCAATTCTTTCACGTTTTAATTTCAAAACTTCATATCCTAAAGTTTTAAACATATTTTTTACTTGATGATTCCTTCCTTCATGAATAATTATTTCTACAATTGAAGTTTTATTTTTCTTATCGAGTTTTCTTACTTTTACTTTAGCTTTTCCAGTTTTTACTCCCTCTATTACTACTCCCTTTTTTAAAGACATAATATCACTCGGTAATAAAAAACCGTTAATTTTAGCAATATACACTTTATCTACTTCATTTTTAGGATGCATCATATAATTAGCAAATTCTCCATCATTGGTAAGCAAAAGAGCTCCTGTAGTATCATAATCTAGTCTACCTATAGGATAAATTCTTCTATCATCCTCTATTAAATCGATAACTGTTTTACGACCTTTATCATCATGAGTAGTAGTTACCACACCACGGGGTTTGTTCAGTAGATAATAAACTTTATCTTCTTTATTTAATTTTAATCCATCTACTTCTATTTTACTATTATCATTAACTTTATAACCTAATTCTGTAATAACTTCTCCATCAACTTTTACTTTACCCGCTACTATTAATTCTTCTGCTTTTCTTCTTGATGTTAGTCCACTTGCAGCAATAACTTTTTGTAAACGCTCCATTTTAATCACCTATGGGAATTATACCTTTTTTTTTAACCAAATACAACACTTACTAAAATTATACTAACAATAACTGCAACTAAATCAGTTAAAAGTCCTGCCCACATGGCATGACCAATTTTTTTAATCCCTATACTTCCAAAATAAAGGGATAAAACATAAATAGTCGTATCTGTTGACCCTTGAAGCGTTGCTGCTAACCTTCCTATAAAAGAATCAACTCCAAACGTTTTTATTAAATCGATCATAACTGCAAAAGAGGCATTTCCTGAAATAGGTCTTATCACGGCCATCGGAAGAATTTCTATTGGTACTTTTATCAAATCAAATAAAGGTTTCATTGCTGTAAAAAGATGATTCAAAATATTACTTTTCAACAATATATCTGTAGCAAATAACATCGCTACTAAATAAGGAAATACAGAAATAGCTAATTCTAATCCTTCTTTTGCTCCGCTTACAAAACTATCATAAATTGCTACTTTCTTTTTACTTGCATAAATAATAATAAATAAAACTACTAAAGGAATTAAAAAATTACCTATTTTAACTAGTATCATTATCTCTTCCTCCAAAATTTATATAAAATTCTATCTATAACCAATCCAAAAATAGTAGTAATTATAGTCGCTGTTATAGTAGTAGATAAAATCATAGTAGGATTTACTGCACCATACATACTTCTAATTGCAATTATATCTGTAGCAATAATTGTAACTCCACTTGTATTTAAAACTAAAAAAGTAATCATACTTCTAGTCGCTACTTCTTTATCTTTATTGAGTTCATTTAACGATCGCATTGCTTTTAATCCAAAAGGAGTCGATGCATTATGAATACCTAACATATTAATAGTTAAATTAGAAGCAATATAACCAAGAGATTCATGTCCTTTCGGAATATCAGGAAATATTATCTTAAATAAAGGCATCATAAAATTAGCAATTTTATCTAATAGCTTAGCCTCTTTAGCTACATTCATAATTCCACTCCAGATGACCATTAAAGGTAACATGGATAAAAATATATTTAAAATCTCGCTAGGATAATTAATTATTTCATTATTGATAACTTCACCATTTCCTGTAAAAAAAGAAAATAGTATTCCTACTACTATAAACACTACCCATATTTTATTCATCATGATAATCACCTAAAAATCGATTTAAAAAAATCAAGAATTTTCTCAAAAATATTTAACTTCTTATTTCCATCCACTTTAACAAACACTGGTTCCCTAAAAATTTCTTCATTATCAAGAGATATTATTACCTCTCCTACTTTATCACCATTTTTATAATCTTTTAATTTTAAAATTTCCACAACAGTTGTTAATTTTTCAACTTCATCATCAGTAAGTGGGTAGGAAAATGATTCTTTTACATATATTTCATCTTTATAAAACTTATCATCGATATCAAAATTATTTTTATCCACAATCAAATAATTCTTATAATTATTAAATCCATATTCATACATATCCTCATGTGACACATATTCATTAGGATCATTTAATGTTACTGCAGTTAAATTTAAATTATCTTTAGTTGCTGTAGTTACTAAAGTTCTCCCAGCACTAGGAGTGTATCCCGTTTTTCCACCAGTTGCGTATTCATAAAGAGTTAATAACTTATTACGATTATTCCAAACATAACTCTTTTTATCAGTCTTAACCTCCCATTTTTTAGTTCCTGTTATTTCTTTATAAACATCTAAAGTATTAGCATAACTAGATAAAACAGCCATATCATAAGCGGTTGAATAATTTTTTGTTACTTCATCAAGACCGTGACAATTATGATAAATAGTATTAATCATTCCTATCTCTTTTGCTTTCTTATTCATCATTTCTACAAACTTTTCCTCACTTCCACCTATATAAGTACCAATTACAATAGCCGCATCATTACCACTTCGTAATAATAATCCATATAAAAGATCCCTTAAAGTCATTTTTTCTCCAAGTTCAATATAAATATTCGATCCATACATTGTTAATACCTCTTCTCCTACCGTTACCACATCATCTAAATTTCCATTTTCAATTGCTATAACTGCTGTCATAATTTTAGTAATAGAAGCAATTAATCTCTTATTGTGAATGTCTTTCTGATATAAAATTCTACCACTATCTGTATCCATTAAAATAGCGGAAGATGCAGTTACTGATAAAGCTTGAGATTGTTTAGGTAATAATAATATCAATGCTATTAATATAAAAATTATTTTTTTCATAATGTCACCATTAAACTATATGAAAAAAAGGAACTAGTTAGTCCCTTTTGTTTCATTTTTATCATCAAAATAATTAATACCTATTGCTCTTTTAACTTCCATCATAGTATTTTGCGCCCTAAGTTTAGCATTTTTAGTACCTTCTTTTAATATTTCGTCGACTTCTTCCGGATGAGCTTCATAATACTTTCTCTTCTCTTGAATTGGTTTTAAATATTCTACTATATTTTTTGCTAATTCTTTTTTACAAGCAACGCAACCTCTTTTTCCTAATTTACATTCCTCACATATTGTTTCTAAATTATCCTCATTAAATAATTTATGATAATAATACACCATACATTTATTAGGTTCTGCTGGGTCATCTTTCCTTATTTTATTAGGGTCAGTAATAGCACTTCTTACTTTTTCGTTTATCACTTCTTCACTATCACATAAATATATAGCATTTCCTAAACTTTTACCCATTTTCTCATTTCCATCTAATCCTTTTATACGTGGATATTTCCCTATGATTGCTTCGGGTTCTATTAAGGTATCTCCATATATATTATTAAATTTTCTAACTATTTCACGACATTGTTCAATTAGAGGAAGTTGATCTTCTCCTACTGGAACAGCCTCACCTTTAAATGCAGTAATGTCAGCGGCTTGACTTACTGGATAGCCAACAAAACCATAAGTTACACTCTCTCCATCATTACCAAATACTGCTTTTTTTTGAGCAATTTCTGATTTTACTGTTGGGTTTCGGTAAAGTCTTGCCATAGTTACTAAATTAGAATAAAATACTGTCAATTCTGCTATTTCTGAAATTTCAGATTGAACAAAAATAGTAGCTTTTTTTGGATCTATTCCTACTGATAGTAAATCGATAGTAAGTTCACGAACATTTTTAGAAACCTTTTGTGGATCAGCAAAATTATCAGTTAAAGCTTGCACATCAGCAATTTCAAAATAGGAATTATAATCATTCTGCAATTCAACCCAAGACTTAACAGAGCCAAAATAATGACCTATATGCAAATTTCCTGTTGGTCTTATACCAGTTAATATTGTTTTTTTCATATCATCACGTCCCTAGAGATATTTTAGCATAAACGAATCAATATTTCTATATGCGTATAAAAAAATATTTTATGGAAAAAATACTTAACAAGGAGGAAAAATATGAAAAAATTTATCTTAGTTATTATAACTTTATTACTAGTAGTAGGATGTGATAGTGTAATGAATAATCCAACCAAAAGAGTTGAAACTTTTTTAAACAAATACCAAATTATGGATGAAGAAGTATTAAGTCAACTAGACGATACTCTTAATAACGATAATACTCTTAATGATAATCAAAAAGATGAATATCGAGATCTTATGAAAAAACAATATCAAAATTTAACCTACACTATTAAAGACGAAGAAGTAGATGGTGACAATGCTACCGTAAAAGTTGAAATCGAAGTATATGATTTTAACAAAGCTATGATGGATGCTGACAATTACCTAGTAGAACATCAAGATGAATTTTTAGATGGAGATGATAATGTGGATAACGAGAAATTCATGAATTACAAAATAGAACAAATGAAAAATACCAACGATAAAGTTAAATATACTATAGAATTTACCTTAACTAAAAAAGATAACAATTGGAAATTAGATGATGTAGATGAAGCAACAAGACAAAAAATACATGGTATTTATAATTATTAATAGTCCGTTTAGGACTTTTTTTATAAAAAAATAGCTTAATATACTAAGCTATTATTTATTTGGTAATAAACTCAATGACACTTTTTGTTTTTCTAAGGATATATCAATAACATAACAATCTACAATATCTCCAACACTCACAACTTCACTTGGATGTTTAATATAACGATCAGTTAATTTTGAAATATGAGCAAGTCCATCATTATGAACACCTATATCGATAAAAGCTCCAAAATCAACTACATTTCTTACCGTTCCTTGTAATTTATCTCCTACTTTTAAATCTTCAATATGTAATACCCCACTTTTTAATAATGGTTTAGGCATACTATCTCTAGGATCACGATTTGGTTTCATAAGATCATCTATAATATCTTTTAAAGTATACTTATCTATTTTTAACTCTTCACTATAGGAATTAATATCTATATTTTTTAATTTTTCAATTAAAGTTTCAGTACCAATATCTTTAGAAGTTAATCCTAATTTTTCGAGAAAAGCTAATACGATATCATATCTTTCTGGATGAATAGAAGTTTTATCTAAAGGATTATCTCCATCCATGATTCTCATAAATCCAATAGATTGTTCAAACACTTTAGGAGTTATTCCTTTCATATTTTCTATTTGTTTTCTGGATTTAATTTTACCAAGTTTATCCCTTGTATCCATAATAGCATCAATTGCTTTTTTATTAAGTCCAGAAATATATTTTAAAATGGAGCGTGATGCTGTATTAATATTAACTCCTACCTGATTTACTACTTTTGTAACAACAAAGTTTAGTGATTCATCTAATTTTTTAGGAGTTACATCGTGTTGATAAAGTCCTACCCCTATACTTTTAGGATCGATCTTAACTAATTCAGATAATGAATCTTGTAACCTTCTTCCAATACTAATAGCACTTCTTTTTTCAACAGTTAAATCAGGGAACTCTTCGATCGCTAATTTACTTGCTGAATAAACGCTTGCCCCTGCTTCATTAACAATAATATATTCCACTTTTCTGGAACTTTCTTTAATAACATCAGCAATGAATGCTTCAGATTCACGAGACGCTGTACCATTTCCAATAGCAATGACATCAACATTATATTTATCTATCAAATCTAAAACTATTTCTTTACTTTCCTCAATCTTATTATGTGGTTCTGTAGGATAAATAACGCTTATATTTAAAGGCTTACCAGTAGGATCAATAACCGCTAATTTACACCCTGTTCTAAAAGCCGGATCATAGCCCATTACTACTTTTTCCTTAATAGGTGGTGTTAATAATAAATTTTCCACATTTTTAGAAAAGTTATCGATCGCTACTTCTTCACTCTTTTCTTTTAACTCACTTCTAATCTCTCGTTCTATACTAGGAAAAATTAATCTTTTATAGCTATCCTTTATAGCATCTTTTACAATTTTTACACAACATCCAGCATGGTTACTAATGACTTCTTTTTCTAAGTATTTAAATATATCTTCTTCTTCAACATCAATAGATACTGATAATACATTTTCATTTTCGCCACGATTAATAGCTAAAATACGATGTGGTTTTATTTTACACGCTGCTTCGCTATAATCATAATACATCTCATATGTCTTATTTTCATCAATCGCTTTCTTTTTTAATTTTGATACCATTATTCCATTTTTATAGACATATTTTCTAATATATTTACGATATTTGGCATTATCGCTAATTGCTTCAGCAATAATATATTTAGCACCAATAAGTGCTTCTTCGACATTTTTTACTTTATCTGTTACAAATTTTCTAGCATATTCTTCGATTCCTGATACAGGAAACGTTAGTATATACTTACTTAATGGTTCGAGTCCTAAAGCAATAGCTTCTGTTGCTTTAGTTTTTTTCTTTTCTTTATATGGTCGGTATAAATCTTCTACATCTACTAATTTTTCACATTTTAAAATATTATTTTTTAACTCTTCTGTAAGCATTCCTTTTTCATCAATTAATCTAATGACATCTTCTTTTCTCTTAAATAGATTTGTCTGATATTCATAGACATCATTGATTTTTCTTATCTGTTCTTCATCTAATTCTCCCGTTAATTCTTTTCTATATCTAGCAATAAAAGGAATAGTATTTCCTTCTTTTAGTAAACTAAGTACTGCCTCTACTTGTTTTATCTTAATAGTTAGATCTTCACTTATTTGTTTAATTATTTCACTATTCATAATGTTCTCCTTCTTTTTAGCATAAATATATTTTATCACAATATTAAAATAAAAAGAACTTAAAGTTCTCTTTATTAACAAGCTAAATTGTGTTCTTTATGCCAATAATCACTAGGATCTCTTGCCATATATTCCCAACCTAATTCATAGTGTTTACATGTACAATTTCCTGCTTCATCACAAATTTTCATATATGCATGTAAATCATCTACATTTCTTCGGTTTAACCCAAATCCTAATCGACCTTCAAGATTTCCAGTACTGACTACACCCAACCCCCATGTATTAGTAGTACCTAATTGTGAATAATTAGTAATACCAAGCATTCCTTCACATTTTGAATATAGTGATTCATAACAATGAATATAATATCCTTTTGTATTTTGATATGAATATGATTCCTTTATGCTAACTGAAAGCCAATTATTAACACCAGCACCTGTATTGTCTGGTTGATAAACAAAGCTTTTATAAGTTATCGTTGGTGCTACAGTATCTTTCTTTACAGTTGTTGTACATGTATTAGTATTCCCTGCTTTATCTCTTATATATCCTGTAAATGTCTTACCTGTGGTATCGCTCGTCTGGCTTTGCGTCGCTCCGTTTGTATAACTTCCTACTCCTGCTACATCCACTCCACTTGTCGCATCGCTCTTACTTCCTATCGATATCGTTACATCTCCTGTATACCAACCATTGCTTCCTTTGGTTCCACTCGTTGTTAAGCTACAACTTGGCTTGGTTGCATCTTTCTTTATCGTTATACTACATGTATTAGTATTTCCCGCTCTATCTCTTATATATCCTGTATATGTGGTTCCACTGGTATCTTTTGTCTGTGTCTTCGTCAATGTACTATAGTCTCCTATCCCTTTGCTTTCTACTCCACTTCCTCCACTATCACTTGCTGTTTCGAATCCTATTACTACATTACTTCTATACCAACTATCATTTCCTACCGTTCCACTTCCACTCAAACTACAACTTGGTTTCGCTTTATCTATCTTATTAATCCTATAACTGATTCCTTCCGATACGTTCCCTACTTTATCTCTTATCTTTACTACTCCACTTGTATTACTACTATATGTCTTGATCTCTTCTTTACTATAACTTCCTCCATTATCATAACTATATCCATCTACTCCTGTTATTGTATCTCTTGCATCTACATATACACTTACATCTTTATTTGTCCATACACTTGTCTCTGTTTCTTCTTTTAGTACTTCTACTTTCTCTATACTACTTATTACATTACTACTTCCTATATATATCTCTAATTCTTCGTACTTTCCTTCTTTTACTTTCAATATCGCTTTATCTCTTCCGTTTACTACTCCTCCACTACTCTTGATATTGTTCCCTTTCTCATCTCTTACACTACTTGCGTAACTTCCGGTTACTTCTTTATTAAAGTAAATGATTACTCCTTTGATTTCTCCATATTTCCCTGTGTTACTTATCGTTATCTCTGTCCCACTTTTGGTACTATCTTCTTTTGGATATATTTCATATCCCATATTTACTTCCCCTTCTGGGACACTATCATCTACTTTTACTTCTACACTACAGTATCCTTCATTCCCTGCTTTATCTTTTACATATCCAAATACTGTTATGATTCCTCCTTTTACTTCATATTCTTCTTTTCCATTATAGTCTCTATTCATTAGGCTACTTCCCATTCCGTATTCTGCTACTCCGCTTCCTTCATCTGTTGTACTTTCCATCTTTACCTTGATTCCTGGTCTATACCATCCATTTGTTCCTTCGCCTTCTACTTCTAATCTACAACTTGGTTTCACTTTATCTACATACGCATCTACTTCACATTCTGTCTCATTCCCTGCGTTGTCTCTTATTGTTATTGTCCCTTTCTCTATTACTTCTCCTTCTTTTCCTATACTGCTTGAGAATATCCTGTTTTGACATCCACTCTCTCCATCTTGACATCCTATACTAATTACTCGATCTTTATTCGTCCACTCTGTACTTGCTCCCGTTAATTCACTATAATCACATGTCGGTGGTACTCCGTCACTTCCTCCTGTCTCTTCACATCCTGCCTCTTCACTTTTATATTTTGAACAATATAGGCATACTTGATATTCTAGTTCTACTCCGTTTTCACTTGTGTTCTTCGCTATGACATAACTCTTATCACAGTATCCTTCCCCTTCTGGATCTTTTAATCTATCACTATACCCTTTATCCACTAATTCATTATAACTTATCTTGATATCTCTTCCGTATTCCGGTATATCGCATCCTTCTTCATTACCACTAATGCACTCGATCATTAAGTTGTCTGTTGCTCCCTCTAAATCCTTTTTATAACTATCATAAGTCCTTGCTTTACT
>CALVYX010000048.1 GCA_944372315.1 uncultured Bacilli bacterium | reverse complement strand
TTTGGTGTAGGTTCTGGATTATTATTAACTGTACCATCACTTACTACTACTCCATTTTCATCGAAAACATATGAGTTTAATATTTTTTCTTGATCTTTATTAACGTCTCTATCTTCTGGTTTATATTCCATCTTAAATGGATTAGTTACTACTTGTGTAGTATTTGCTACATTAGAATTATTTTGAGTTTCTGCTTTAGTAACTGTACCATCAAAGATTATTACTCCATTTTCATCAAATTGAAAGTTAGCTCCTGTTGTAACGTTTTCACTTTCTTGATCAATGCTACCATTTTGTGCTAACAAAATCTTATTAAAATTATCATGTAAAATATCTTTAAATCCTAAATAATCTATTTTTTCAATATCATCATGATTAAAAGATATGAATCTATTTTTTAATAAAACTCCTTCCGGATAGGAACATCCTTGATAATCATACATTTTAATATTTCCATTATATTCAACAGAGAAAAAACCAATTACCATAACTTTTTTATTATTTCCCTTTAAAGTACACACAGTACCAATAGGTAAATACTTATCTATCATGTTTTCACTCCCTTTTATTCTTTTATTATCCAACTCTATTCCTTCTAATAGGAATATCATCTATAGGTAAAGAATTAGCCAATTGTGACATTTTTACTTCTAGATCATCAAACTGTCTAACACTGCTATTTAACCACATTTCTAAATTTTCTAAATCTTTTTTTATTTGCATCATTGCATTTCGATTAGAAAAAGCCTTATTTGAAAATTCACTTGGAACATTAGAAGTATTAAAAGAATTAATTGCTTTATTTAAACTATTTATACTACTTCTAATAGATGGCAATACTACTTTATAAACAGGATCAGAATTTAGATATAATTTACTCATGATCTATCCACCCTTGAAATTAAGTTTTCCATATTATTAGAATAATCAATCAAATATTTACCGAAATTATTTATCTCTTGATTTAATCGATTATAATTAGATCTATCTACATTAGCTAACGAAACAAATTCCTCAGCAGACGTACCTTGCCATTCTCCTGTTTCTAAACACATATTAGAAATCATAGTAAAAGTATCATCAAGAATTGCTTTTATTTCATTAGTTAAAGAAATGATATCATTCCCTGTCTGTCTTATATTATTAGTATTTATATCTATTGTTGCCATAAAACCTCCTTAATGAGCAAAAAGGGAACTATTAGTTTCCCTCTTGCATATTAGCTTTTTCCATATCAATTCTATATTCTTCATTCCTAATTGATTGCCTTTGTCTATTTATTTCATATTGTACTTTAGAACTTTCCTGTCTCATATCATTAATAAGAGCCATTATGCTTTCGCGTTGATTATATATTTCATTATTATCAGCACTTATATCATTTATTATAAAATACTTTGACAAATTACAGGCATCAGTTAAAGAATTGTATGCTTCCGTTAAATAGTTCATTGTCTCATTCTGACTACTATTATAGTTAGACAATCGATTTAATTTCGCATACATTAGATCTAGATTATCATTCATAGTAAAAACCTATATTATCTTTGTTCAGTATATCTAGTACCAGCATCAAATGAACCAGTATTGCTTTGAACAGAACTAGCAATATTAGCAGTACCACTTTCCCAAGCTGCACTAGCATCTTGTAATTTATCAGAAAAAGCACGTAATTGACTACAAAGATTAATACAATACTCTTTTACTTTTTCGATATAAGATTTAACAGCTGCTTGTACTTCTTCACTTCTATAAGCATTACTTGCATCTGCAAGAGCATCAATACTATTTAAATGGTTTTCGATTTTAGCTACATAATCAGAAATAGCTGCACGAGTAGCACCAACTTTAGTAATATCCATACCTACGATACTATATTCTTGAGCACCAATTCCCATCCATCCAGCATTATAACTTCCTGTAGCTCCTGATCTTAATCCCTCTCTTGCAGCAATTTGATTTGTAGTATAACTTCCAGCATTAAAGTTAGAAGTTGTTGTTTCTGTTTCCCATGCCATATTTTATTCCTCCTTATTCAATAATCATATTTTGATCTTGTTGATAATACATATATTCTAGCTCATTAAGTCTTGCGTCTAAATCATTGTATTCAGCATCTAAGTCGCTTTTAATTTTTTCTCTTGCTGTTTTAAATCCTTCTAAAAATCTGTCTCTAGCTTCTCCTTGCCAGCAACCATTGATAGCATTTTCTACATCTTGATACTCGTCAATTTTAGTTTTAGTATCTTGAATTACTGCTATTTTTAATTGCTCACGATAGTTATTCATACCTTCATGACTAACTCCAATTGTTAATGAATCAATACCTAGATTTTGATTTCCCACACCTATTCTCTCCCTTCATACTTTGAAATATCGTTTTTGACCCCAGTGTTCTGATAAATATCCGCTGATAAAGAAGCAAAATTAGTATAATTAAATTTTACTTTATTAAGGTCATCAACATACGATAAGATATTCTTTTTAACTATATCATAGTTATATCTTAGGTTATTATAAGCACTTCGATATTGATTAGCACTAGTTCCCTTATAGAACTTATTACTTTCATCAATCACCATATCTAATTGTTGAAATCTTTTTTCTAGTTGTTCTACATTGCTTAAAATTCTTTGAATAAGTTTTTCAAGTCTTGTTTCATCAATACCGCTTACTTTCTGTCCGTTCATATTGAACATCCTTTCTTATACACCTAGTTAGTATATCCTATCCTACACAATAATAATATAATAATACTTTTAATAAATCAAGTAAATTAACGAAAGATTGATATTTTTTTACATTTTGCAAACAAAAAAAGAACCAAAGTTCTTTTATTGTTTTATATTTATATTTTGATTAATGTGATAAATTCTACTTTTTGAAGTATGTTCTAAGAATTCATTTTGTTCTTCACTTAACCAATCAACCTTCACATCAATTTGATAATTATCTTCTGTTTTAAATTTCGCATTATCACAATATTCTTCGCTATATAAATAATATAAATCTTTTAATTCACTCGCTTCAATCGAGGTTTTAGCTGATAACAAGGTAAAAAACTGATTTTGAATATTATCATAGTTATCTATAAAACTACTATTTATTTGATCTTTAGTAGGATTATCATAATCTGTTAATCTACACATTTCAGTCTCAAAAATACGCATTAATATGTATACATCACTTAAACTAGATTCATTTGTTGTTAGACTATTAGCCAAATTAGTATAAAACATTTTAGTAAGCGTTGTAGCAATACTAGGCTTTAATTCATCTTTATAGTCATATAAACTTAATAAATCCATCTCACCTTTAGTTTCTTTATAATATTCTAAAAATTCATCATTTTCAGTAAAAATAATATCATATGCAAACATCATATTTACTATTTCACGTTTTTCTTCAGGAGTAGTTACATTACACAATTCAAATAACTTATTTAAATCTCTTTGTAAAGATAACTTTTCTATTTCATCAACTTGTGTAATATTGGTAATATTAGCTAAAGTTAATGATTCAAGCCCTCTTACTTGATCTACATAATTAAAAGGATTATCACTTACTGTTTTTAAACTTAATTTTTCTGCTGAAGCTTCCACAAACCATTGCCAATATAGTGAATTAACCTTTAAATTATCATAAGAATAAGAAATTCCCATATTATATTCAAATTCGTCTTCCTTTGGATAGCTAACTTGAATTAAATGACTACTTTCATGTTCAATAACTCTTTGCAACATATTAATATCTCTATTTTGTTGTTGTAATGAATCAATTGCCGTAAAGTTTAAACATAACATTGGATCATCCATATCAACAAAAGCATTACCAAACGATTTGAATTCTAGTATCTTTAATTGTTTTAGATTCTCATCCAATTTATTAGCATCAATATCAGTAGATTCTTGTAATAAATTATTTAAATGATTAGATATAATATCAACAATTTCTTTTAATTTAGTATTATTAATATTATTATATTTGTTAGTTTTATCTAAAGATAAAAAGCTATTGTTGTTTGTCAATACTAATTGATAGAATAAATCACTATTTATGTGATTATTACTTATGATACTATTACTAGTAGAATCTACTGGTTCCATTTGAGAATAAGTATCTAGTGCTTCATCTACATTATATAATTCACTATCTTTATATTCTACTTGAATATTAGAAATAAACTTTGTAATATCCTCTATTTCACTCGAATTAAATTTAACTGTTAACTCTTCTAAATTATAATCCTCTAATGTAACACTAGGCATATAAGAAGGCTCTTCATAACTATAATCATAAGCATTAGTTACACTTTGACTATTAGTACTATAGGAATAATCTTTTGTAATTTCAGCATTATATTTAGGAACACAAGAAGATAAACCAGTTACTATAATTCCCGCTACCGCTACTGGTAAAACCTTATATTTTAATTTTTTTAAAGAATTCACTTTCAAATTTGATATCTTCATTATAACCAATCCCCTCTTTTGATTGGTTATTATAACACAAAACTAATAATTTTTCAACTAAAAAGGACAATCTAGTTGTCCTATATTAATATTACTTTACTTCCATTTCTAATATCGGTATCTTTTACTAAAACATTATTATCATATCTAATACCAGTATCCCTATTATACATTTGGTTTTTATTCCCTCCGTTATAAACGCCATCAGATAATTCAAAAATAGCTTTATTTAATAATTTAATTACACTTCCTACCTTTTTACTAACAGGAATATAAATATCATATGATTTTTCTATTTCCGGAACAATTAATTCAACTAACACTTTATTCTTCATTAATTTCATCCTCCGTTTTATTAATCATATATTTAATTATCTTATGTTTACCATCTTTAACAGCATATCCTATATAAGGGAAATATAATCTCTTCTCTTCTAAAGTTAAATTATTAAAATTAATCGCTACTTGAGTTCCAACATCTTCACCCAACCAAATACCATAGGAATTATCCACTTTAGATTGATACCACACTTCTGTTTGAATTCTTTTATAAGATACATAAGTATCTACCAAAGCAAAATTAACAGTATCAGTATCATTAATTTCTAATAATAATTTATTCAATAGAGTTAAAGATTTTGTTGATAACACTTTTTTAATTTGTCCAATACCCAATAATAGATAATAATATTGCATATTATTTTGCCTAGACATAATTATTTCATTATAAATAGATACGATACTATTATCCCAATCACTATTATAACATTTTATATTATCTTCATTTTTGAAAACATTAGCAAAATCTACAATACGAAAATTCATATTTGGAATGTCTTTTAACATATTAATTAAACTATAGACAAACTCCATTTTATCTTCATTCATATCAGTTGATAAAATTGGTAGGAACTTCGAATAATTAAAATCGTAATAATAAGGCTCTTTATTATCTATTGCATATCCAATTGGTATTTTATCTAGAGTCACATTATTATTAAATAAATCTAAAGTAACTACTTTTGGTAATGTAGGCACCTTTTTAGCACGAGTTGTATAAGCTTCATTCATTTGTTCTGCCATACTTCTTACAAAATTATTCATATCTTCTTTATCTAATAGAATAGCAGTTTGAAATTCATACGCTGTATCGTTCATATCTACCAGTCCACGTCCAAACAACTTAGCAGGATATAAACCACGTGGTGCATTTAAAATATTACGATATTCTTGTTCTTCTGGAAGTTGTAAACATATGCGGTTATTAAAGTATTGTAACATTCTACTTCTAATACCATTAGTAGAAATTACGGTTAAAATAAAGACAATTCCATACTTACTAGCATCACGATAGATATTCATAATACCTTCTGATAATTTCGAATTATTTTCAACAAACACCTCATAATTATTAATAATTACTACAATTAGTGGTAACTTATTACCACTGTTATTACAATAATCAATATAACTACCAGAATAATTAGCAAATAAATCTTTTCTACGTTCCATTTCTTCATATAACATATTAAAGGTATCTTCTACTTTTTCTGGATCTTCAACTGTTGCAATATCTCCAACATGTGGTAAGTTGGCATACATTTTTAATACTTCTGCACCAAAATCTAGAATATAAAAATTAACTTCATCCGGAGTATGTTCAAGACAACTAGAACAAATAATAGTTGATAATAAATTTTCTTTACCACTACCAGTTTGACCATAAATAACCGTATTTCCACCCATAGTTAAATCAAGATTTAATAATCCTTGTTGCTGATTAGACGGGTCATCGTATTCCCCAATCACTGGCGTAATATCATATGGAACTGGTTTATAATTATATTTAGTCCTTAAATTTTGAATATAAATCTTCTCAGGTATAGCATCAAGCCATAGTTTAGAAGTTACAATCTGTTCACTTTGTCCTAAATCATAAACTGCTTTCACTATATTTGTTAATTGATCACCTAAATTAACAGTTGTATCTGTTTTTATAATATCTTTAATTGTTTTGATGGGATACCCTACATTATCCACAAAATTAATGGCATCATCCTTCTTTTTAATAATATTGTCAGAAGGAATATATTTAGCTCCAGACCATCCAGATTGTCCAATATCAAAATAATCATCATATCCTACTTGCAAATAGAATCTTCCTGTCTCTTTAATGTTAGCAGCATCTGGTTTCTTTAACATTTCCATACTATCTGATCTATCTTGAACTTTCAAACAAACTTTAAATTTACTATTACTCCAAATTTGTTCATTTACTACTCCCGAAGGTTTTTGGGTAGCTAAAATTAAATGTACACCTAGACTACGACCAATACGAGCAATACTAATCAATTGTGACATAAATTCTGGTTGTTGCGCTTTTAATTCAGCAAACTCATCTGAAACAATAAATAAATGAGCCATAGGTTCAGAAATAGAACCTTCTCGGTATAATCGTTGATACTTATAAATATCAATCGTACTTTCCCCTAGTTTATCTCTTACTTCATTAAATTTCTTTTGTCTTCTTTTTAATTCACTTTGAATAGAGACCAAAGTTCTATTCATTTCACTAGTATCTAAGTTAGTAATAGTTCCAACAAGATGAGGAATTCTAACCCCTGTTTCTTTGTTTTCAAACGCTCCTGCTAATCCCCCACCTTTGTAATCGATTAAAACAAATTGTACTTCATATGGGTGATAATTAATAATCATAGATAAAATATAAGTAATAATAAATTCACTTTTACCACTACCTGTCATACCAGCAATTAATCCATGAGGTCCATGAGCTTTTTCATGTAAATCTAGTTTAAACTTTTCACCATTAACATGAACTCCTACTGGAACAGCTAAAGACATAACTGGATCATTTAACTTCCAACGATTAGCTATATTAAGATGTTCTATTCTTGAAGCATCTAACATCTCTAGGAATGTTAACGTTGAAGGTAGAGTTGATAGTCCATCCTTCGTAGTAATAGGAACATTAGATAAATACCTACATGCATCACGTAAATTCATATCACTAAGATACTCAATAGAAAAACTAACTATATCTTTGATATTAATATTTTTCTTTAAAATATTACCTGTTTTATCATTAATTTCCAAGAAAGTAGTACATTTATTAGAAAAATCTTTTACTTCTTTTCCTATACTTATATAAGAAAATCCATAATTAACAGCAGTTTTTAATAAAATATTAACAATAGAAATATATTTAGAAAATTTATAATTATCATCTATTAAAATATAGTATGGTTCATAATCTTTATATATTTCCTCTTTTGCATGTTGTTCTTTTTCAGGATCCACAGTAGTATCACTGTTATCACTCTTCTTAAGATTTCCTTTTTCTTTTCGCTCTTTATATTCTTTTTCTAAATATGAGGAAATATTTTGCATATCATCACTAGTAGTTGCAAAAAATCTAATTGATTTATCATCACTCCAACAATGAGGTAAATATTTTAAATACTCAAAGCGATCCTTATGTTCTTCATTAGTAAAAACAATGATTTTTAAATTAACAGGACTATGCATAGTAATTAACTGAACAATAATACTATCAATATAATCTTTACTATAACTATTTTTTAACATAATTCCTACTTTATTATTTGTAGTTAAGGCTAAAGGAATAGGAACATTATTTAAAGTTTTAGAACGTTCAACTACACTATATACTTCATTTAATAAATTATCATCATCTAATGAAAAATGTTCTTCAGGAGCCTTTACTTTTAATTTAGAATCTACTTGTCCGGTTCCTAATCTAATAGTAGCAAAATTATCATCATCTATATTTCTAGACCAAAAATTAATATTATTAACCTTGTCAAGTTCAGATAATATCTCATAACACTCCATAACACTTAAATTATTATCTTTTAGTGTTTGCTCTTGATCTTTGATAATTTTTTGAATATCTTGATCTTTTTTCTTAATATATGCTGTATATTTTTCTTGTCTTAGTTTTTCACGTTCAGCTCGCCTCTTTTTTTGATATTTGGCAACTATCCTTGGCATAATAAAACTACCAATGATTAAACCAAAAAACATAACTATTTGAGGCAATACTGTCCAAATATTTCTATTTCCTACTTGTAAATTATATATTACCATGTATCCTATCATAAAAGAAGATGCTAACATCGTAATACTAGTTCCCATTTGCAAAAGAAAAGGTAATTCCTCTTTTATTTCTGTTGCGGGAGGAGCATCGATTTCTACCGTTTCTTCTACTAGTTGATTATTAACTCTAAACTTAGGAGAAAAATATTCCTCTTGTTTATATAATTCCACTTCTTCTAACTCATTTTCTGGTTCATAAATAGAATTATCCATATTGTTATTATAGAAATTAAATCCTTGGATACGAACTAATTTTTTGGGATTATTAATCCTTATAAAACTATTGATCCAAATAATCTTTAATCCATGAATAAAAATTATATCTCCTGTTTTTAATGTGCAAGAAGTAATACGTTTATTATTTACAAATACTTGTGCTTCATCATTAGTAACATTAAGTGTTACTTCTTTTTCTTGTCTTATTATTTCACAATGATTAGACAAAACCAATTCATTAGGATAATGAATATTATTAATAGGATCAGAACCAATCGTAATCTTAGAAATTTGTTGACATTCTAAATCATATATTTCATTCTCTACACTAGGTAATACATACATTAAAATTAAATTATTAACATTATTAATTTTTAAATAATAAGAATTATACTCTACTAATTTAGAAGAAGGTATAACCATGTTATTTTGAAAAATACTCACAAAGTTATTACTTTTTAAAAACCATTCGTCATTATTTTTTTCTAAAGTAATAGGAACTTTAGTTGATTCGTTATATTTATAATCAAAAGAAAATGATTTTTCTATTTTTAAAGATACGTCACAAATATTTATATTTTCATTATTTAATAAATACAACTTCATACGACCAGCTCCTATTTTATTCTATTTAAATATTATCATAAATCATTAAAAATTAAAAGAAATATTTAACAAGAAAAAAGATTATAAATTATCTTTTTATAATCTTTATTATTTATTTGGATCAATTAAAATTTTGATTGCTGGATCTACTCCATTGGTCAATCTTTCAAAAGAGTGTTGCACTTCATCTAAACTAACAATGTCATCCACAAATCTCTCCATGTCAATTTGTTTGTTCGCCATCAAATCAATACAAGTAGAAAATTCTTCTTTCGTATATGCAATTGCTCCTTTTACTGTAAGCTCACGCATTACTGAAAGTACGGTTGGAATCGTCACAGGACCTGTTGCAACACCTACTAAAACCACTGTTCCACCTGGTTTTACAACCGTTAGTGAAGTACTTACAGCAACAGAATTACCACAACATTCAATGACATAATCAAATCCACCATCTGTCATATTAATTAAATTTGGCACCATATTCTCATCTTTAGCATCAAACCATGCATCAGCAACACCTAACTGAACAGCTTTTTCACCACGACTATTGTTAGTCTCAGATACAGCAACATAACTAGCTCCTTCCATTTTAGCAAACATAGCGGATACTAGTCCAATAATTCCTCCACCAATGATTAAAACTTTATCTCCTACTTTAATATCTGCCAAATGGATGGCATGAAGTCCTACAGCAGTTGGCTCAACCATACTAGCTTCATTATCACTAACTGTATCTGGTAATTTCATGACCATATCAGAACGTAATTTTATTTTTTTTGTAAATGCACCTGGATTAGTAAGAGAAAGCCCAGTAGCATAAGTCCACGTATCTTTACAATATTGTGGATTACCAGTCAAACACGCAGAACAAGATCCACAAGGTGATATTGGTAATGCTGTTACCTTATCCCCTACTTTTAAATCAGTTCTACTTCCTGGATCAATGACTCTTCCACAAAATTCATGACCCATAATTAATCCCTTAGGTTCTCCTAAATCCCAATAATGAATATCCGATCCACAAATTCCTGCTTTTAATACTTCAATAATTACATCTTCTCCGTTAGAAATTGGTTCACTAATATCTTTCATTTCAAATTTTTTAACATCACAAATCGCAACACTTTTCATAGTTACCTCCATATCATAATTAGATTATAGCATAAAAAAGAAATATTTTATTATCCCAATAAAATATTTCTTATTAATTTGACATTTTCATGAATCATGATTTCATTATTTAAATTATTATGTTTATGATATACAACTTCATGCGATAAGTTATCAATAAGTCCTATCATAATATGAACTTTCTCCTTAGCATGTTCTAATTTTAATCCCTTAGTATCTAAATATTCAACAATTCTATTAGTAATATCTAATTCTATATTTCTAAAAATTTCAGCTACTTCATCATCTTGATGAACCATTGCCATTATCTCTTCGTGAGATTTTTTAGAAACCGTATGATTTTCAATAGTTTTTCTTATAACATTTTCTATTACACTATCTATATTTTCTAAATCTAATTTAGTATTAGTAAGTTCAATGAAAGGATATAAAATTTGCTTGGAGTAATTTTTTACACCTTCTTTAAAAATATCTTTTTTATTTTCAAAATATTGATAAATACTTCCTGTAGAAATAGAAGCATATTTTGCTATATCAGCACAAGTAACATTATGGTATCCCTTATCACATATAAGGTAAAATCCCTTTTCTATTATCTTTTGCTTTTTCGCAATAGAATTTTTCTTTATTGGTTCTCTGATACTTCCCATGATTTCCTCACTATTTTAAGAACCCATGAATAATTGCATTTTCTGCTTCTTTTTCAGTTAATCCTAGAGACATTAATTTAGTTAGTTGCTCTCCAGCTATTTTTCCTATTGCTGCTTCGTGAATTAAATTAGCATCTACATGATTAGCATATATTTCAGGAATAGCTTTGACTGATGCTGAATCCTTAATAATAGCATCACACTCTACATGAGCATAAGACTTAGTATTACCAATAATACTGGAATTAAATTCTTGATAGGAACTATTAGTAGCAACAGATCTTGAAGTAATATGTGTACTTGCGTTATCTTTTTCTAGGCTAATTTTAAAATCTGTTTTAGCAAATTGATCTTTATTGGTTAAAATTTTCTCATTGATTACTAAAGTAGTATCTTCATATAACGTTGCATTAGTTTTTCTAATGGTATTATCCACACCCTTAATTTGTACAGAATCCACGGTCATGTAAGATCCTTTTTTCATCGTTATTTCCGTAATAGGATTAAGAACTTTTTTACCGTTTCCTTTCCCTTCGCCATAGTGTTTTTCTACATATTTTACTTTAGATCCTTCTTCTAAGTAAAAACGATGAATTCCATCATGTCTAGAATCTTGATGTAAATCATTATGAATACCACATCCAGCAATAATAATGACATTAGCATTTTTTCCTATATGAAAATCATTATAAACAATATCAGTTAATCCACTTTCTGTAATAATTACTGGAATATGAACAATACCAAATAAAGTATTTTCTTTCACATAAATATCAAGACCACTTTCATCTTCTTTAGGCACAATATCTATATAAGGATTCACTTTACGTTCAATTCCTTCTCCATTTTTTCTAATATTGTAGGCATCCGCATCATGAACATTATTACCTAAAATTTCATCTAATAATTTTTCATCTGTCTTATTCACAATTTGGCCCTCCTTTTTTACAAACGGAAGAATTTACAATACTATCAAACATTTCTTCTTTTGTACCTATTTTTTTAATAGATCCTTGGTCAAGCAAAATAATTTGATCAGCAATATTTAAAATTTTTTCTTGATGAGATATTACTAAAGTAATACCTTTAGATGATGCTTCCATATCTTTAAATACTTCTATTAAATTTTTAAAACTCCACAAATCAATTCCCGCTTCTGGTTCATCAAAAATAGCTACATATGGATTTTTAGCCATCACGGACGCTATTTCAATTCTTTTTAATTCCCCTCCGGATAACGATTTATTTATTTCTCTATCTATGTATTCCAAAGCACATAATCCTACTTTAGATAAAATATTACATGCTTCTTGTCTATCTATTTCCTTGCCGGTTGCCATTACTAGTAAATCATAAACAGTAATTCCTTTAAAACAGACTGGCTGTTGAAACGCAAATCCTATTCCTAATTTCGCACGTTCATTTAATGGTTTATCTGTAATATCTTCTCCATTTAATATTATTTTTCCACTATCTGGTTTAATAATTCCCATAATGATTTTAGCTAAAGTCGATTTACCACTTCCATTAGGGCCAGTAACCACATAAAAATTACCAGTATCTAATTTTAGATTGATATTATTTAATATTTTTTTATTATCACGTTCAAAACATATATTTTTTAATTCTAACATTTCTATCCTTTCTAACCTAAGGTAATGTCTAATATCATCATTAGGACAAACCCTAAGGTAACACCAATAACACTTAAATTTGAATGATCGCCAGCATGAGAATCTGGTATTAATTCTTCTACTACAACATAAATCATGGATCCTGCTGCAAAAGATAATAAATACGGTAAAATAGGAGTTACAAATGAGGCAAGGAAAATAGTAATGACTGCTCCTATGGGTTCAACAATACCTGATAGAGCGCCAGCTAAAAAAGCTTTATTTTTAGATTTTCCTGCTACTTTTAAAGGCATTGATATAACCGCACCTTCTGGAAAGTTTTGTAAAGCAATACCAACACTTAAGGCTAATGCTCCCATGAAAGTGATAGTAGCATCCCCCATCATTACTCCGGCTAATACTACACCAACAGCCATTCCTTCAGGAATATTATGTAAAGTTACTGCTAATGTTAGTTTAGTTAATTTAGAAATTTTACTTTTAGGCCCTTCTTGATGTTCGCTATCTTTATGAAGATGCGGAATTATATAATCCAAAAGAAGTAAAAATAGAACTCCCAAAACAAAGCCAACACTAGCCGGTAACCAAACAATTCCGCCACTTTCTTCTACCATATCTATAGCTGGTATTAAAAGTGACCAGATGGATGCTGCTAGCATTACTCCTGAAGCAAATCCTAATAAAAATTTTTCTAATTTATTATTAAGTTTATCCTTTAAAAGATAAACACACGCTGCACCTAAAACAGTCCCAATAAAAGGAATCAATACTGTTATTACTATACTCATATCGTCCTCCTTTATTAATATGAAAAATATTTCACATTAATTATATGATTAACTAGCTTTTATAGTCAACCTATATTGTTAAAATTTCAAAAAAATAAAACTTACTAGTCAGTAAATTTTATTTAATAAACTTTTTAATATTTCTTCACTTTCGATCTTAGTAATAGCAAAGCACTTTTTACCTAAATCTTTAAAACTTGCTCCTGAATGATATAGCATTTTTCGATCTAGAATAATAAACCGATCATGAAAACTATTATTTATCACCAAATTTACATTACTATATTGTTTCTTATATTTGTAATAATCTATATTATTAAAAGTATTAGTAATTAACATGACTTCTTTAGTAGTGTTTGCAGTAATATCTAATATATTCTTATCAATATAATTATCAATTATTATAATTTCTTTACTAGCATTATCAAATATTTCTAACATCAGTGAATAGGCATCATATATTTGTCCTTCAAAAAAATATGATTATCTTTTTCTTTAAACTCATTAAAAGCATTTTCTAACAACGAAATTCTATTTTCATGATTAATTAACATTTGGTTGTATTCGGTTAAACTATTAGAAACATATTTTCGCATTGCCACAAATGCATTAATAATTTTAATATTCATTTCTACCGCTACATCGCTTTTTAAAAGCCCTGATAACATCATAATTCCTTGTTCTGTCAATACATATGGCAAATATCTAGTTCCTCCATGAATTCTATTGTTTCTTTCCTCACTTGAGGTCGCAATTTGCGACCTCAATAAAAATTTTTCTTTTTCAATCGGTGTTAACTGAAAGCAAAAATCTTTTGGAAATCGTTTTTGATTTCTTTTAATTACTTCATTAACTCTTTTTGTTTCAGTTTGATATAATTTCGCCACATCACTTGCCAACATCACTTGTTTTCCTCTTACTTCATATATCATATTTTCTATTTTGATGTTTTCTTTAGTTATTAAATCATTCATGTAAATATTCCCCCTACTAGTGGAACAATTATATGAAACATTTGTTCTTATGTCAATCTCTAGTTTCTCGAAATATTTAATAATATACCAATGGAAATCATCGATATTAAAAGCGAACTTCCACCATAGGATAAAAATGGCAGTGTTACTCCGCATATATTGTAATTACCGCTTACTTTTGGATGGATACACTTACAATATAACTGAGAAACTAACTTAACACTTCCATATAACTGGTTTTTTAGATAAAAATATTATTCCTCTACTAGTAATTCAGGGAATTTTAAATGCACATATATTTTCTTATCTTTATCTATTTCTATTTTATCAACCAATCTCATAAGTTGTTCCTTAGTAGGATTTTTAAATGACATATAATCTAAAGCACTTTTTTACATTTTGAAAAACTCGAATTATTATCTTGTTTGCTTACATTTATTCCTTTTTGTCTTTCTAATTCTAATTTTCTTATTTCTTTCATTGTTTTTTCACAAATTCTTTTATACATATCTTCATCTACTAAGCCATGAACTTTATTTAAGTATAAACTATCTATAGTATTTTTATGAGTTTTAAGTAAATTTTTTCTATCTTCGTTTTAATTTCAACTATATTCTTAATAATGATATTTTCTGAATTATCTGTTTTACGAATTTTTTTGAATTATAACTTATCTTGTTTTTAGTATTTTGAACCATATTACCAATGTACATTTGGTTTGTTAGAATTCCAGCAATAGTTTGTCTTCGCCAAATTCCATAACCATCATTTTCGGTTACAAATTTTGCTCTGGGTTCTTGTTTATGTACTATTGGAATTACTATTTTTCTCATAGTTAATAAATCCGCTATTTTTTTATGACCATATCCTTCTAAAGCTGGTCAATGATAAATCTATAACTTTAACTTCAATAAATGATACAACCGAGCCAGTTTTTAATTAATGAATACGTTTTCATATACATTTTTTATATTAGTAACCTCTTGTTGATTTTTCATTCTTCTTTTCATAGATTTTTTAGTTCTTTATTTATTTTCATTTCTTGTAATTCTTTTTTTCTTTAGGAATAACTCAATATTTATCATCTCCTCACTATTTTATAAAAAAAGTAAACATACCTTTCATGTTTACTTTTTCCTTACAGCTTGATTAACAATAATTTTATTTTAAATCATTAATTTTTACCTAATATTTACAACATATTTTTGTTCATCAAATTCTAAAGTTAAAAATAATGAATCAGTCCCATTAGCAACTTCTTCTGGAATTAGAAAAGCAATAATGCACTCCAATGGCTCATCAAAAGGAGATAATTCAGGAATACTATTTACCCATGAACCATCCTCAATTTCTTGACCGCTTTTATCATAGATACCATATACATGATACCAAGTTTTGCCAGCACTAAATTTATAACCATCTCCATAATTAAGTGTTGCATTTATGTAAGATCCAACTGGTTCTATAGTATTTTTTCCTATATTTTCTATAGTAAAATGTGCAAGTCTATTTACATATCCATCTTTCGTATATTCATAATTATCTCCTAATTTATAAGAACCTTTACCTAAATCATCTGTAGGAGTCTCAAAATCAGTGAAAGTCACGGCCAAACTTGTACCTTCAATTCTTTCATTTATGTTTGCTGCTCTTTCATCTACTCCAGTTGAATTAGTTTTTTCGTCTTTACTATCATTACAACCAGCTAGCAAAAAACATAAGCAAATTAATAATATTACACTAAAATAATTTTTTCTCATAATACACCTCTCTAATATTATTTTACATAACTTTTTAATATCAAATTAATTAATTTTTAACTTACTATTGTTAATTATTTTATCAAATTATCTCTCACTTATTGATGTAACATATCCATTTTTAAAATATATGTACCCTTTGTCATTATAAATCCATTGTTCAGTTGTTCCCCAAGAATAAGTATCTTTATTAATTTTATCCGGAGAACCCCAAGTTGATGATCTTACTTGTGAAGCAGTCATTCCTATCTTAGGATCTGATTTTGAAGATTGCTGTTCTTGTTCTTCCTTTTCTTTTTCTGCTTCTTCAATTGCTTTATCTACTATTGGATAAAAAATATCATTTTTATATTTTATATAAAAGTCTAAAAACTCTATATTATTATTAATTATATTGTCAATATACGCTTGGTCTAATTCAACCCAATTAAATTCATGCTCTTTCTCAGCTTCTTCTGTATAAATCTCAACCCACGTTTTTTTAGAGTAATCTACAGCATATTCAAAACTTTTACTTATATTCATTATATAAAATGTTCCAGTTTTAGAATTATTTATTACATGAGGATTTGTTATAACATAACTTTTTTCTTCAGGACTAGAAGCGGATATAAACTCCATTATAAAACATGGCCATGCATTTCCCGATGAAGTTAAAATTGGATTTAATTTGGAGTCAAATGATTTATCACGATAGTAAACCTTGTTAAGATAATAATCCTTACCAATAGTATATGAGTTAATTTTTTCTTCGTTAGTACACATTCCTTCACAGTGATTTGTTTTTACTGTTAAATATGAAAATAATAAATAATATTCTATATCACTATAAGTATTTAAAAAATTATCTATGTTAGAATCATAATATAAATCCAAAAATTTTGATGCAAATAAATTTTCTGATTTTAATTTTGTTAAAAATTCTATATCTTCGTCAAACCCACTTCTAAGAGTTGCGTCATTACCTATCATTTGTTGATCAATTAAATATATTCTCTGATTATATATTTTTTCATCTGATGCATCAAGCATAATCTTTTCTTCATCAGTTAAAGATGATTTAGTATCATTATTGTCTTTAATATCATTTTTACTACTTTCACATCCTGTAATATTAAATATTAAAGCACTTAAAATAAATATTAAAAATAATTTTTTCTTCATACTAACTAACCTCACTCTTAATAATAAATTTAAATTTAAATTTATATTTATATTATATCGTAAATAGTCGCAAAATAAAAGTATTAATTATTATTACATAAATCAATTATTCTCAACAACGTACTTTCTTTAATAACCATTCTAGCATTTAAAGTCATATTCTTCTTTCCCTTTTCTTTAAATAAGTTTTCTAGGAAATAGTATTTTTCTTCATTAAATTCATGGATACAAAAAGAACCATGAGCCAAAGCACACCTTATACAATAAAAAAATGATTCTGTTTTACCTAAATTATTATTCTTTTTATATACAACATATTCATTAGGTGAATCCAAATGACCAAATATACCATTCATTCGACACATTTCATCAATATCATCATTTGTTTTTTCCAACCAATAAAAATTTGAATATAATGTAGGAGATATATTTTTTATTTTATTTAACACAATATCACTTTTTTTAATGCCTCTATCTTTAAATGATATTCCTCTAAAGCTAACAGTTTGTACTGGAGTCTTTATAACATAAAAATCAAAAATATCTATCAAATTTTAATCATATATTAAATCTTTTTTACATATCCAACTTTCTATCATATAATTATCACCGTATTTTTTTATTCAAAATAATTATCAATTTTTAAGGCAACAATAAATAATTAATTTTTTTAATCGTATTTTTTATCATTATATGGAGTCGAATCAAAACCTTTATTTTGAAGTTTTTTAACAATTCTATTTAATCTAGGTTTCAACATATTCCTAAACCATTTGGTATCTCCAAATATTCTTATCAATGACGGACTAATAGCATAATATACTTTTATAAATAATCTTCCATACCATGTCTTTGCTAATGCATAATCTCTAAACCTTCTTAACGTCCATACTTGCGGACAATCATATGAACCATAAACACATGTCGCTACATAACATCCTTGTTTTTTCTTATTTGTACTATTATTAATTTCTTCATTTCTACTTAGTATCCAATCATTCTTTACTTCATCATTTGATAATATTATTTTTTCTAACTCATAATATATATATATTAATTCTAATCTTTTATTTATTTTATTTGAATTTGAACTATTAAAATTGCTTAAATTCTCTTTATACTTTTCAATTTTTTCTTTTTGTCTATTTTCAGTGAGT
The DNA here is from genome assembly GCA_944372315.1 of uncultured Bacilli bacterium. Next base: position 562 of record CALVYX010000048.1, on the reverse strand, counting down.
ATTCCCCCAGCAACACCACCTAAAACTCCACCAATCATTCCAGCAGATGTTGAACTCATAGGTTTATATGGCTCGTAGGTAGTGTTAATTAAAGCATGAGCAAAATTATTATATTTCGTATCCATTTCGGAAACTAATGCTTTAAGTCTTACATTATCTAACCTTTTTTTAAAGGTATCTAAGTATTGTTTAGATTTTTCTCTCATCAATCTTGTAAGAGCACCTACAATCCTATCATTTTCCATTAGTTCTTGTGGAGTTAATAAGTTTTCATCAATAATATATTCTATTTCCATTTTTTCGAATAATCCTTGTTGCCATATTTTTTTCATATTATCTTCTTCTGATTGTCTTTCTTTTTCTTCCAATATTTCTTTTTCTTTTAAATATTTATTTTCTGTTTTTTCCAATTCATCATAATATAATATGGTATTTGAATCTATTTTATAATATGTTTCTCCAAACTCTTTATATTTTGACACTTTAATGTCACGCGTATTTTCTTGAAATAAACCTAAAATATATAAACAGTCAGTTTTTTTTAAATTGCTATATTCAGTAT
>CALVYX010000047.1 GCA_944372315.1 uncultured Bacilli bacterium | reverse complement strand
GTACTCCACGTGGTGCAGCTGGAATTCCAGTAAGTTGGAATCTACCTAATGTCTTATTATCGGCAGCCATACTACGTTCACCTTGTAATACATGAATATCAACAGCAGGTTGATTATCAGCGGCAGTAGAGAATATTTGTTTCTTACTAGTTGGAATTGTTGTATTTCTTTCAATTAATACCGTCATAACTCCACCTAAAGTTTCAAGTCCTAAGGATAATGGGGTAACATCTAGTAATACGATATCACTAACTTCTCCGGTTAATACACCACCCTGAATAGCAGCACCCATAGCAACAACTTCATCTGGGTTAACTTCACGAGAAGGTTCTTTTCCAAGCTCTTTTTGAACTAATTCTTGTACTTTAGGAATACGTGTAGAACCACCTACAAATAATACTTTATCGATATCTTTAGCTTTTAATTTAGCATCTTTTAAAGCTTTTCTTACTGGCTCTAGAGTAGACTCTAATAAATCATCGATTAATTCTTCAAATTTAGCACGAGTAAGTGTAGTTTCATAGTTAATTACTCCATCATCACTTTGTGCTAAGAATGGAAGTGAAATTTGAGTAGAAGTCATACCACTTAAATCTTTTTTAGCTTTCTCTGCAGCATCTTTGATTCTTTGCATTGCCATCTTATCATCAGCTAAATCAACTTTATGTTCTTTCTTAATATCTTTTACAATATAATCCATAATACGTTTATCGAAGTCATCTCCACCTAATCTATTATTACCAGCGGTAGATTTAACTTCAAATACACCATCACCTAAGTCTAGAATAGATACGTCAAATGTACCTCCACCTAAGTCATATACTAAAACAGTGTGAGCATTTTCTTGTTTATCAAGACCATAAGCAAGTGCTGCAGCAGTTGGTTCGTTAATAATACGTTCAACACTAAGTCCTGCAATCTTACCGGCATTTTTTGTAGCTTGACGTTCAGCATCATTAAAGTAAGCTGGAACAGTAATTACGGCTTTATCAACTTTTTCACCTAAGTATGCTTCCGCATAATCTTTTAAATATCCTAAGATCATTGCTGATATTTCTTCTGGTGTATATTTTTTACCATCTAATTCAGTCTTTTTACTAGTACCCATTAATCTTTTAATGGAAGATACCGTATTTGGATTAGTAATAGCTTGACGTTTTGCAGCATCACCTACAATTCTTTCACCATTTTTAAATGCTACTACTGAAGGAGTTGTTCTGTTACCTTCAGGATTAGGAATAACATGGGCTTCTCCACCCTCTAATACAGCGACACAACTATTCGTTGTACCTAAGTCAATACCAATTATTTTACTCATATAAATCATCTCTCCTTTAATTACTAATTAATTTTATTTACTTTGACACTACTTGGTCTTATCACTCTACCTTTATAGGTATATCCGGTAATAAGAGTCTCTATAATAATGTCATCTTCTTTTGTTTGATCATTTTCGATTAATAATGCTTCATGATAGGTTGGATCGAATTTCTCACCAGTTGATTTAATTTCTTCCACACCGAATTTATGTAATATATTTACTAAACCGGTATAAAGCATTTTAAATCCTTCAGCAAACTTAGCATTTGCTTCATCTTTTTCACTAAGTTTTAATGCTCTTTCAAAATTATCAACGATTGGTAATATTTCCATAATCAAATCTTGATTAGCATACTTTAACATATTTGATACTTCTTCATCTTTACGTTTACGATAATTGATTAATTCCGCTTGATGATATCTAACTTTTTCCTCTAGATTCTCAATTTTATTTTTTAAAATCAGAGTTTCTTCATCTTCACCTAAATCTTCAATATTATCGCAAGAAATATCATCTTCTTCAGGCTTTACCTCTTCTTTAATAGGCTCCTCTTTCACTTCTTCCTTTTCAGTTTTCATTTCTTCAAGAGGTTCTTCTTTTATATCTTTCTTTTTCTTTGTCATCATCTTACTCTCCTTATTTTTCTAGATTAGATTTAATATACTCTAATAGTGATACAACTCGGTCATATTCCATTCTCTTAGGTCCCACTATAGCAATAGTACCTTCCTCTAATGGAGTTTTATATTTAGTTTTAATAACGGTCATATCATCATCTAGATTATTTTCTTTACCAATATATATTTTGATATCATTATCTTTTTCTTCTACTAAATCAACAATATTATCTTCATCTAATTTATCCAATATTTCTTTTACTTTATCTATATTATTAAATTCTGGTTGATTTAAAATATTTTTCTTTCCAACAATATCAACATTCTTATTAGTAAAGTTATTAAATACATCATAGAAAACATTATATAATCGTTCATGCTCTTTGACATATTTACCAATTATCGGTTTTACTTCATATTCAAGCTTAGCACTTACTTCATCAATGGGTGTTCCTATTATCATATTATTAATAAGGGTAACAGTCTTTTTTACTTCTTCTAAATCAATATTTTGAATATTAATATTTTTATGTTCTACATGACCTTTATCAGTAATCACTATTGCTATCATATTTTCATTATCAAGTGGAACAACATTAAATTCTTTTAATATGTTTTCGTGAGAAGTAACACCTAGTTTGATGGAAGTGTAATTGGTTAATTCAGATACTATTTCAAGACTTTTCTTTAAGCAATCTGATATTTCAAGTTGATTATTATGAAATATAATCTGTAACTTTAACATATCTTCAGCACTCATTGTTTTTAGTTCCATTAAATTATCCACATAATATCTATAACCTTCTTCACTAGGAACTCTTCCTGAGGAAGTATGGGTTTTTTCAAGCAGTCCTAACTCTTCTAATGTTGCCATCTCAGCACGTATAGTAGCGCTTGAACAATTTAAAGTATCACATATCAAATTGGAACTCACAGGTTTTGCTAACTTGATATATTCCAAAACAATAATTTTTAATATTTCGTTTTGTCTCTTCGTTAACATTTTTACCTCCTAGCAATATCTTTATCCGATTGCTAAAATAATTATATTCTTATTATTAGCACTTGTCAACAACTTTTGCTAATTTTTTATATCTTTTTTTCGACAAAAAATTTTTTCTTAAATAATTAGAACTAGCATAAAAGAAAAAATGTAAACCATAATAAAAAAGAGGTGTTAAAATGAGTAAAGTTACTATCATTATTGGATCAAGAAGAACAGGAAACTCACATCATTTAGCTAAAAAAATGATGGAACATTTTAAAAAAGAACGTATTATTTCTAATGTAATAATTCCTGGTAATCAAAAAATATTTTTATGTACAGGATGTATGGACTGTGATATCAATGGTAAGTGTGATTTTAAAGATGACATGGAAGATAATATTAATAAAATATTAGAGTCTGAGGCTTTAATATTTATAACTCCTACTAGATGGAATTTATTATCAGGCGATTTAAAAATATTTATGGATCGTCTAAATCCCTTATATACTCCTAAAAAATTAGAAAATAAAAAAATGGTCGCTATTGCTATCGGTGGGAAAAAGAAAGAAGAATATTCTACAGAAGCCGCTATTACTTCCTTAGGTAGTTTTGCCGATAGTGCTAATATGAAATTAGTCTTTAGTTATCAATTTAATGAATGTTTACAAGCCGATGATATCTTAGAAAAAGAAGAAGAAATAAATAAAATGATGGAAGAGTTAATAAAAAAAGTAAAATAGATTTTATCCATTTCTATTTTACTTTTTATATAGAATTATTTTCAAAAAAATCAATAATTTCTTTAGCTGATTCATCGATAAATTTAACTACTTTTTGATATTCTAATACTTTATTACGTCTATTATGAGAGTTTGCAATAATTATTCCCATCTTATCTATTAATATATTAAGTTTTTTAACAGGAATTTCTTTAATACAAGTTTTAGGAACTTCAAAGTCTTCATAAAATAAAGTTAAATCTAAATTATATTTATCAATTAATCGAATATTCATATTTGTATAATCTTTATAAAAAATATCTCGCATTAATAATGCATTGTTTTTAACGTCTTTACTTTCTAATAATGCAAGGCCATCTTCACCAATTAAATCAGTAGTTAATTTACTATACCATAAGTTATCCGTATATAAATGGATAACATATCCATAATCAAATGCTGTCTTCAATCTACCTTTATATTTACTTAAAAACAAGTCTAAATTAGGGATATCTTCTTTTTCAGTAATAAAATGGCTTTCATTTTTAGATTTATTTATTTCTTTTGCTATATCAGGTGCAATTGTTCCTAAAAACAATTCTTTTTCTTTAAATTTTAAATACTCATTCACTTTTTTTGCTACACAAATATGTATAATTGCTGATGCCATAATCTACTCCTATCTATTCTATTACATACACTATTTTAACAAAAATAAAATTTTATATCAATCGCTTCACTAAAATTTGACATCAAAAAAGAGACTTCAGTCTCTTAATTTTCTCCTTCTTCTAACATTGTGGTAATAAATATTCCATATCCTTTTTCGTTATCGTTTACAATAGCATGAGTAACAGCTCCTATTAATTTATTATTTTGAACAATAGGACTACCACTCATTCCTTTAATTACTCCATTAGTTATATTTAAAAGTTCTTCATCAGTAATTTCAAATAAAATGTTTTTAGTTTTACTATCAGTATTTACCTTTAAAATATTAATATCAAATTCTTCTACTTGATTATCTTTTAGTACTGTTAGTAATTTAGCTTCACCACGAACTATTTCATTAGGACTTGCTACTTCAATTAAATTATCTTTGCTAAATGTAGTTGTATAGGTTCCAAAAATACCATTAATAGTGTTTTCTTTTATATCACCATAAACAATATTTTTATTAAATATAGCATTCTTTTCTCCAGTTGTACCTTGTTCACTTTTAGTAGCACCAGTAACTTCAGAATTAAAGATTTTACCATCTTTTACTTCGATCTTTTTATTAGTATTACTCTCTATTATTTCATGACCAAGTGCTCCATAAATTTTTGTTTCTGGATCAATATAAGTTAATGTACCAATTCCTGTTATTTCATCTTTTACATATAATCCGGTCTTATAAACATTATTATCATCTTTAACTAAATCGAGCGTAACATCAATATTCTTATTACCTCTTGAGATAGTCAGTTTTACTTTTGAATCTTCAATATTATTGTTAATGGCGGTAACCATCTCATCGATCGAATTTACTTCCTTATTTGAAACAGCAACGATCTTATCACCTATTTCAATACCAGCATCACGACCAATATAAGAATTATTTACCTTATAGAAACCAACAACCATTATACCTTTGGAATTTACCTCTATTCCGATATTTTGTCCTCCTAAGACAACTTTAGATGAATAAGCATAAGTAGATATTGGCATCAACAGTAAAAGAAGTGAGAAAAAAGTAAGTAGTTTTCGTTTAAAATTCATGATTTCATCTCCTTTTAAATCAAACTACATTATTATTGTCTCCAACAAAAAAATTACCATAACTGGTAATTTATTCAACATTAAATTCTTCTAGTGTTCCGTCTTTATTTAAAATTTTATTAACACTTTCTTCCGCTTTATTTAACTTATCATTACAAACTTTAGCTATCTTCATAGCTTCATTAAACTTAGTAATAGCATCATCCAACGGAATATTTCCACTTTCTAGATCTTTTACTATTTTTTCAAGTTCTACTAATGATTCTTCAAAGTTTTTTTCTTTAGTTGCCACCGTTAAAACCTCCACCCTGATTAAACTCATTTCGAATTATGTTTTCACCACTAGAATTCATGATTTGCTTAGATAATTGATTGTCCATTTACACATTAAAAAAAGGATTATTTTGTTTGGGTATTTTGTTAATTCCACCGATATTCATAGGATTTTTGTTAACTCCTGCAATATTACTAGGTGTCTTATTAATTCCTGCAATATTATGACTTTTAAAATTATTAAAATTATTATTGAACATATTTCCTCCTACACAACTTTAGCAACAACATTTCCATCTTGCAATTCTATATTTATTATATCATCTTTTTGTAATTTTTTAATACTATCTATTACTTTATTATCACACTTTACAATACTATATCCTCGTTTTAGGGTTAAAACAGGGTTAAGCGCTGATAATTTTTCAATCAAATTATTATATCTATTCGTATTTTTACTTAACAAATTACTCATACTATTAATAAGATTATTATTAATTAAAAGTATTTTGTTACTATTAGTATTCACTAAATTTTTATAACTTATTAATAATCTTTCAAATAAATTATCGAATTTTTGTTCTTTTACTTCATAAATAGTTAAAGGATTCTTTAAAACAAAACTATTTTCTAATTTTTTTAAATATTCCTTTTTTATAGTAATATGATTACTAATATTAGAGATTAATCTAAGTTCTAGTTGTTTTAAATAATTAATGATATCATTAAGGTTAGGTACTGCCATCTCAGCAGCTCCTGTGGGAGTTGGTGCTCTTAAATCAGCAACAAAATCAGCAATTGTAAAATCAATTTCATGTCCTACCGCTGATATTGTAGGTATATCAAGATCATAGATAGCCCGTGCTACAATTTCTTCGTTAAAAGGCCATAAGTCTTCAATAGAACCTCCACCACGACCTATAATTAAAACATCTAAATCATAATTTTTAGCTATATTTATATTACGAACAATATCATTTGCAGCTTCTTCTCCTTGAACTAAACTTGGAAAAAGTATGGTGTTTGCAAGTGGCCATCTTCTTTTAATGGTAGATAGTATATCTTTGATAGCAGCTCCTGTTGGTGCAGTTATGATTCCAATAGTAGTAGGAATCTTAGGTATTCTTTTCTTTTTAGATGGATCAAACAAACCTTCTTGTTCTAATTTCTTTTTTAATTGTTCAAAAGCAATATATAAGTTACCTACGCCATCTTCTAGCATTTCATTAACATAAATTTGGTACCCACCAGTTGCTTCATATACACTAATTTTACCTGATACTAATACTTTCATTCCATCTGTTGGAACGAACTTTATTTTAGAAGCATTATTAGCAAACATTACAGCACTAATACGACTGTTTTCATCTTTAATCGTAAAATAAAAATGTCCTCTAGTATGAGCCTTAAAATTGGATATTTCTCCTTTTAAATAAACATTTTCTAAATGTACATCATTATCGATCTTATATTTAATATATCTAGTTAATTGAGTAACTGTAATATAATTAGGATTCATATTACACCTCGTTATGATAGACTTTATCTAGTGTTGCATTTAACATTTTAGTAACCTTTTCATCACTATATTTTTTAGATAATTCGATAGCCTCATTAATAGCTACCACACTTGGAGTATCTGTATAAATAAGTTCATAAATACCAATACTTAAAATAGCTTTATCAACTTTACTAAGACGATCAATATTCCAATCCATTAAATACTTATTAGCAATAGAACTAATCTTATCTTGGCTATTTATTACTCCATTTACTAAATTATTAACAAAATCATTTTCTATTTCTAATTGTTCTTTAATCAAACTAGGTATATCAAAAGAAGTAGAAGTATTTTCTAATATATATTTTTGATACAAAACTTTCATACTGATTTCTCTTAATTCACTTCTGTTTTTCATATAACTTCACCTACAAAAATTTTATCATAAATAAAAAATAAAGTCATTATAAACTTTATTTTTTACTTATTATTTAAATTCAAAATAGAAATCAAGAATTCTTACCATATCTCCTTCTTTACATCCCATTTCAATTAGTTTATCATCAATTCCCATTTTTCTTAATTTTTTAGCAAATCTTTGAATTGCTTCTTCTGTAGTAAACTTAGTCATTTTAAATAAATTTTCTATTGCTTCACCACGAATTACAAATTCGTCATTTTCCTTAGTAATGGTATAAGGTTCTTCTTTCTTAAATTTATATAATACATGAGCTTCAAAAGCATCCTCGTCATATAGAGGTGTAGAAGGGATAGAATCTAACATATCTGCTAGCTTAGTTAAGATTGCATCAAAATCAGTATCATTCATAGCAGAGATTGGATAGATTGGGGCATCAATTTTACTTTTAAATTTTTCTAAATTTTCTTTAGAGGATTCCATATCCATTTTATTAGCAATAATGATTTGAGGCTTATTTAAAAGTTTTTTGTTAAAATCCTCTAATTCCTTATTAATTTTTACATAATCATCATAAGGATCACGTCCTTCAAAACCACTCATATCTATAACATGAGCAATTACCCTAGTACGTTCGATATGTCTTAAAAATCTATCTCCTAATCCTTCGCCTTGACTAGCTCCTTCTATTAATCCCGGTAAATCAGCCATAACAAAACTTCTACCATCTTTAGTTTTACAAACTCCTAAATTAGGTGTTATTGTTGTAAAATGATAAGCCGCTATTTTAGGTTTTGCTTTAGATACTTTAGAAATAATAGTACTTTTTCCAACACTAGGCATTCCTACTAATCCTACATCAGCTAGTAGTTTTAACTCTACTTTTAAAGTTCTCTCTTCACCAGGTTCTCCATTTTCAGCAAAGTTGGGAGCTGGGTTTGATTGAGTCTTAAAAGCTGTATTACCTCTTCCACCGCGTCCGCCATAGGCTACTATAACTTCATCATTCTTATGCTTTAAATCAGCTAAAATTAACCCTGTATCATTGTCAGTAACTACAGTTCCTAATGGTACTTTCACAACTACATCATTAGCATTAGAACCATTCTGATTTTTACCTTTACCATTTTCACCTTTAGCACCTTTAATTTTCTTCATATAGCGTAAGTCAATAAGAGTATGTAACCCTTCATCTACTACAAATTTTATATCGGCACCACGTCCACCATTACCTCCATATGGTCCTCCCATAGGAATATATTTTTCACGCCTAAAAGCAAGACAGCCATCTCCACCGTTACCAGCTTCTACTTTAATTAAAACTTCATCTATAAACATAATATCACCTCTTTTGGCAGTCAAAGTATATCATAATTATTCATAATTATCAATAATCTAATGCTTTACGTAATAATTTGAAACTAGAAGAGTCAGTATAATTTGGATTACTGATACAATAATCACGACAAGATAATAAAGCGTTTTTTAAATGTTCATCAGTAACTGTACCCAATTCTTTAAAACTTGACGTTCTATTAACTTTATAAATAGGAACATAACAAGAATTATAATTTGAATCAATTACGTAATGATAAGTATCATTATTACCTATCACTATAAAATCTTTAGTTCTTTCATTTTCTCTTACTTCATCATCTAACAAACTATACGAATTGGTATTTATTACTGTTCCAATCTGTAAAGCAATTCCTTTTTTTTCATCTTTGGCTAACTTGGCTTTAGCTTTTTTCTCTTGTTTTGTAATAGAAATTATTTCTCTTATTTTATTATGATCCATGTTAGGATTTTCATAATAAGAAAAAAATCTAATATGTTTAGGCATGACTATTTTTTTAGTATTATGAACAAAGTAATCCCCATCAATTTTATCTAACTCAATTAAAATATAATTGCTTTTGTCTTCATCATAAATATAATAGCGATATAGTTTTTTCTCTTTAGAAGGGTAAGAAATGATATTCCCTTTCGTTGGGATATGAGTACTTAAATAATCATTAACAAAGATATCGTTATACTCTTCTTTCCCTTCCGCATAGCCTAAGACAATTCTTTCATACATTTTTCTTTTAAAATATTCCAGTGTTTCTGGTAAAACCGAAAAACTTTTACGACTAACAATATCATAATTAGAAATTTTATAAATACATTCATTTATTCTAGAATCATATCTTAAAGGATATATACTTTTATGTAATATGGTAGTATTTTTAGGAGAATTACTTGCTACTATTGGGCAACCAAAAAAATAGTCATAATTCACTTTCGTTATTAAGTACATTCCTTTATCATTAAATTTTACTTTATAAGGATCATCGTAATATGGTGCTTTATATGCCCATACTACCATCCCAGGATGTAAGTCTTTAGATAAAATTAGCATGAATATCACTTCCAAGTCCTTATTCTAATCTAGCAATAAATTAATGTCAATTAAAAAAAATAAAAAGCCACTTGACTTTTTTACTCTTTTTTTGTAAACATAGTAATACCTAATAATACAAGTATAATAACTATTAAACCTATAATAACATAATTCATATTTTGTTGGTTAATTAAACCACTATTAATAATACTATCAAATAATAAATATTTTGTTTCTACTTCCACCTAATCATTCCTTTACTTTAATGTCTTCTTAATAAGTAATAATTTTTAGCGCAAAAAATAATATAAAAGAAAAACTTTATATTATCACTAAAAAATATCTTATTAATTTTACCCTCGTTGTTTTTTAAAGGGCTGTATTTTAATAGTAACAATAATAAAAATATATAAATTATTATCAATTAGAGGCAATAAAAAAGTATGTTTTGCATACTTTTTAAACTCTAAAATAAAAAACAATGAACTCCTTTCTAATAAGTAATTTATATCTTTTTTTATTGCTTTATCATTATACCCTACCCAACTATTTTATACAATAGAGAACAATTAAATTTGACAAACTTTTTTTTAGATATGTAAAGTAGAAAAAAACGTCTTAAAATAAGACGTTTACATCATTCTTTTATCTTTTGCATTTAATAAATTAAAAGTAAAATAAAAAAACAGTTTTGAAACTGTTTTTAATTAGCTGGATAACAACTAACTTGTTTTTTATCTTTTCCAAGCATTTCATATTTAACAACACCATCAACAGTAGTGTATAAAGTATCATCACTACCTCTTTTTACATTTACTCCTGGGAATATTTTAGTTCCTCTTTGTCTATACAAAATAGAGCCAGCACTAACAAATTCTCCATCTGCAGCTTTAGCACCAAGTCTACGTCCTTTAGAATCACGTCCATTAGATGTAGATCCTTGACCTTTATGGTGAGCAAATAACTGGATATTTAACTTTAACATATTCATAGTATTTCCTCCTTTATCTTAATGTTTTTTGGATAATCATGAGCCAATTCTTTTAATAAATTCAACATATTAGTAATTAATTTATCAACAATATCATTATGAGAATCAATTATAATGGTAAATTTATCTTGTTCTTCTTGATAACTAATATAATCTTTATCAAACATCAAAATAGCATTTACTGTAGTAGTTACTATAGATGAAGCAGCACTACAAACAATATCTTTACCGTATTCACTATAATTAGCATGACCAATTAATTCTACTTTTTGAATATTTTCATTTACTAATACATTAACTTTTATCATATTATTATCCTTTAATTTTTTCTATAACAACTTTAGTATAAGGTTGTCTATGTCCTTGTTTACGGCGATTACTTCTATCTTTTTGTTTATATTTGAAAATTGTAATTTTAGGTTGTTTACCTTGTTTTTCAATTTTTCCTTCAACCGTAACAGAATCAAGATAAGGATTACCTATTTTACCGTCGCACATTAATACTTCAGTAAATGTAACTTTATCACCAACGTTACCATTTAGTTTTTCAACATAAATAGTATCACCTTCGGCAACATAATATTGTTTACCACCAGTCATAATTACTGCTTTCATAATATACCTCCTTTATATAATTCTAGACTCGCTTTTAAGGTACAAATTTAATTGCTTTTTAAACCTTTTCAATGCGGTTTGAGCTATAAAAGGCTACAAACATTTAAATTTTATCATACTAATCTAAGATAGTCAATATTTACATATATTTTTCCATTGATTTCATCATTTGATTCACTTGCTTTTGTGAAGGTTTTCTTCCCATTTGTGTCATTAAAGCTTTAATCATTTCTTCATTAATTGGTGGGTTCTTCTTTAAATAATTAGTCATGACTTTCTTTGATATAAAAAATCCAATGACTGCCCCTACCAATAGTCCTATTACTACTTGTAATATATCAATTAACATAAACTCATCTCCTCGTATTCATTTTACTAGATTTATTCATATTATACAAGTAATTTAATATTAGATAAGAAAAAATAATCATGATTATTAAAGTCACAGACAAATAAATTAGGATCATATTGATTCAATAGTACAAAGAATTCGGTATAACTTTTATTAGCATTAATTAATATATGAGTAGATTTTACTTTTAGAATGCTAACTTCATCTTTATATAGATTATTTAAAACGTGTTCATCTCCTTTTTTACTATATTTCATTTTTGTATGTAGTAACACATACAGATATTTATCTAAATCAAACTTGTCAAATCTATTGATCATTTGATTAAAAAGATTAAATCCATAACCTATTTCATTTCTTTTCATATAGTACATTTGGTTCAAAATATTATATAAGGTATTAGGAGTATCTTTATATAAATCAATATACTCTTCCTTAACTTTAAAAACAAAATATATTCTCATTTCATCACCCAATATAACTATATAAAATTTAAAACAATAATTTTGTCTAAAAAAGAGAAACTATTTTAAAAGTTTCTCGATCTTATCTGCAATAATTACTGGATCAAATTCGTACTTTTCTAAAAGTTCTTCTTTACTACCGCTTGCTCCAAAATTATTTATTGTAAACAAATGTCCTTCCTTATTAGTATATTTATACCAAGAGTATGATGAAGATAATTCAATAACAAATACTTCCTTATCTGCTGGAATAATACTTTCTTGATATTTTTGAGTTTGTTTTTCAAAAAGAGTATTAGATGGCATACTAACTAATCTAATTGCAATACCACGTTCCGTTAAAATTTTATAAACTTCACAAGCTATTTCCATCTCTTCCCCACATGATATTAAAATAGCCTCTAAATCACCATGCTCTTCTTCTAAAATATAAGCACCTTTTTTCACTTCATTTACTTTCGTATTAGCATTCAACTCTACTTTATTACGACTCAATACTAATGCTGAAGGAGTTCTAGTCTCTAAAATAGATTTATAGGAACCTAAAACTTCATTAGCATCCATTGGACGATATACATCAATATTAGGAGTAGATCTAAGCATGGCTAACTGCTCTACTGCCTGATGCGTTGGTCCATCTTCTCCTACTGTAATAGAGTCGTGAGTAAATATATATATCACTGGTAAATCCATTAATGCACTCATTCTAAGTGCAGGTTTTAAATAATCTGAAAACGAGAAGAAAGTACTAGCAAAAGGAGTTAATCCGGTTAAAGCAAGACCATTGCAAATACAAGCCATGGCATGTTCTCTTACTCCAAAATTAATATTTCGCGCACCTCTATTATCAATAGAGAAAGATTCATCATCGATTTTAGCATAAGTGGAGCTAGCAACATCTGCACTACCACCAATAATGAATGGATAATTATTAGCGATCGATTTTAAAATTTTACCTGAGGATACTCTAGTTGATTCAACTCCTTCTTCCGGGATTTCATAATAAATGTCTTTTATTTTTAATGCCTCTTTATCATTCATAATAGATACTAATTCTTCTTTTTTTACTTCCTCTAATTTATTAACTTCTTTTTCCCATTCTTCATATAAATTACTGTTTCTTTCATTTATTAGGTTTCTAAAAGTATCTACGGCTTCACTAGATACCGAAAAAGGTATATCTCTTAGATTTAATTTTTCTTTAATAGATTTAATATCATCTTCATCCAGTGGACTGCCATGTACTTTAGAAGTTCCTTGATTTTTAGAAAATTTACCAATAACTGTTTTTACTTCAATAATCGTTGGTTTATCACTAGCTTTAGCTTTAGTAATAGCATCATCAATTAAACTGGTGTCCTCTCCATCACTTACTAAAATATAATTCCAATTCATTGCTTCAAAACGAAGTTTAATATTCTCTGTTGAGGAAGTAGATAATTTGCCATCTAAAGTAACATCATTAGAATCGTATAATACTATTAATTTATTAAGGCCTAATTTACCAGCTAAAGAACAAGCTTCGTAACTTACTCCTTCCATTAAATCGCCATCACCACATAAAACGTAAGTATAATAATCGATAATGTGTTTACCAAAATAATTAGATAAATACTCTTCTCCTATCGCAATACCAACTGAACTGGCAATTCCTTGTCCCAAAGGTCCTGTTGACATATCTACTCCACTAGTTACACCATATTCTGGATGTCCTGGAGTAATAGATGATAATTTTCTAAAAGATTTCAAATCATCCAAAGATATAGAAAAACCAGCCATATATAAAACAGAATATAGTAAACTAGAACCATGTCCTGCTGATAAGATAAACCTATCTCTATTCACCCATTTATCTTTATCTTGAACAAAACGCAAATGATTAGCATAAACTGTTGCAATAATTGGCGCTGCACCTAGTGCAATACCTGGGTGACCACTTTTAGCATTATCAATAATATCAATACTTAACCCACGAATATTATCAATAATTTTTTTATCAATAACTCCTGAATTACTATCTTTTTTCAATATATTCATTATATCCTCTCCTTTTATTATTATAACACAATAATTAGAAGTATTACATATATTTAACTTTAAAGTGTCAAGTAAAAAGAAGATAACTATTGAGGATTATCTTCTTTAACAAGCTCTATCTTCGATAAATAATAACTATTTTTATCTCTTTCAACAAAAGTATATTTATAAGTATTTCCTTTAGCAAGATAATCAGTAGAACTTGCTGTTTTATCGTTAGTAATTAAAGTAGTAAAGCCAGGATCTTTATAAACACCATTAGGAGAAATAAAGACAACCTTTTGATATATTTCTATACCTTCTTCAATTTTCAAAGCTCTTACTAATTCTTGTTGGACGTATTTATTCAAAACACTAGTCTCTTGATATTCATTACATCTAGCAATATAATTACCATTATTATAAGTTAAAGTTATTTTCTTACTATCAGAGGAAACACTATAATATAAATAATTAATCGGATCATAATTAACACTAACATTAGGACCAAAGTTATCTCCTACTAATTGATCAAATTTAGTTTTATCAATAACTAATCCATTAGGATTACACGTTTCAATATATTCTTCAATGCCACTTTCAATTAACATATCATTAAAACTAGGATTTTTCTTCATCATGTATAATTTTATATTATTAGGAATAGAAGAAGAAGTTAAAACTTCATTAGTATAAAGTGGGAACAAATCAATAATTACAAAATCATTTTCATCAAATTTTACTAAATTATTTAAATCTTGTACTACCTGATTAGATAAGTCTGTGGTTCCTAAAGGAAATTCTTCTTCTACTGGCGTCTCTTCTTCCTTTTCTTCTTCTGTTGGCTCTTCAATTTTCTTACCCCAATCAAAAGGATTTATCAAAATAAAAATAATAACAATACCACCTAATATTACTCCCATTAATAAAAGAATTAATTTCTTTCTCGTTTCTTCTAATTCCTTAGGATCATAGTGTTTTTCTTCTTTCGGCGGTTTTTCAGATATACCATATAATCTATTAATTCGTTCATTTAATTCATTATCTTCTTTTTCTACCATATCTTTAGGATCAATTGTATATTCCTGTTCTGCTTTTACGTGTTCTTCTTTTTTATTATCCATCACAAACACCTACCTATTATAATATATATTTATTA
Source organism: uncultured Bacilli bacterium (assembly GCA_944372315.1). The sequence goes on along the minus strand of CALVYX010000047.1, from coordinate 4,908 downwards.
TATCTTATTTGTTGTAGTTTCACAATAAATATTTTTAAGTAACAAATTTTATTGTTAAGAAAAATAAAACCATGGTATAATATTCTTGATGCTAGAAAGGAGAATGATATGGCAACACAAACAAGAGTTTCACGTTATAAAAAAAGACGGCTTAAACGCTGGGTATATAAAGCAGGATTTCTCTTTTCGATCATTCTTTTAGTAATAGCTGCTAATGGGATTTTCAATTGGTGGACCGATAATAAAAAAATAGAAAAATTAACTAGTGAAATCAATAACAGTGTTAGTATTGAAGAAAAGATTCCTGATCCTGATTTAACAGAAAATATAAATCCTCCAGAGCCGGAAGATACTAGTGAAGAAGCAAACGACTATTGGGATTATATGCAAATGAATTTATTAAGTGTTGATTTTACTGAATTATTAAATAAAAATAAAGATACTGTCGGATGGATTAAAGTTAATGGTACCAATATCAATTATCCGATCGTTCAAACTACCGACAATAGTTATTATCTAACTCATGCATTTGATGGATCATATAATGATGCTGGATGGATATACGCTGACTATCGAAATGATATGGTAAATTTTGATAAAAATACAGTTATATATGGACATAGTAGATTAGATACTACGATGTTTGGAAGTCTAAAAAATATTCTTGAAAGCGATTGGTACAATAATAAAGATAACCATATTATTAAACTTTCTACTCCTACAGAAAACACATTATGGCAAGTATTTAGTGTTTACACTATAGAAGCCGAAAGTTATTATATCACTACTGAATTTTATAGTGACGAACAATATCAAACTTTCCTTGATACATTAAAAAATAGAAGTAACGTTTCATTTTCAGCTACTGTAAATACTAATGATAAAATTTTAACCTTATCGACTTGTAAAGATAATTTTGGTAATCGTGTAGTCATGCATGCTAAATTAATAAAAAAAGAAACTCGTAATTAATCGAGTTTCTTTTTAATCATAACATTTTCTACTTACATAATTTTCTGAATGTTACAGTACCTAATCCTAAAGCAATAACTGCTAATCCAGCAAAGATCATAAAGTTATCACTTGTAGAAGGATTTTCTTCCCCAGGTTGAACTGGTTCTTCTGGAGTAGTAGGTTCATCTGTATCTTCTTCAACAGTAATTTCTTCTAAAACAGCATTAGAAGAAGTAACAGTTTGTCCTTCAGAGTCTTTTACAACTAAAGCATTATTTTCTAAAGATAATTTGAATTCACTATTTTCTGTGTTACCAAACATTAATTTTGAATCTTCTTCGCTCATTAATCTGTCGTTTTCAGCAACCCAAATAGCTGTATCTTGCTCTTGTGTAGTAAATGTTCCATCCATAACTAAATATGGATCTTCAGTTACATTATCACCTTTTCCTAGTTCAATACCATTACCAGTTTTTCCTTCTTCGAAGCTACCATTTCTAATCATAGTTAAATCTTGAACTACTAAAGCCCCACCATTAACTAAGATAGCTCCAAACTTACAATCTTGAATAGTAACACCATTTACTAATACTGCACCACCATTATAAGCTTGAACACCATATTTTGGTGCATTTAATAATTTGATATTAGTAAGAGCTAACTCACTACCAGCCATAGCAGTAATAATTGACTTATTACTAGGAGCTTCTGGAAGTGGTACTATATTAGTTCCATCGATAGAGAAATCTTTACCATCAATAGTAACATTACCATATACATATAAAGGTGCTGTAAGTGTAATGTCGTTCTTTAATTCAATGTAAACTTCTCCTTCTTGTGCTAATGCATCTTTTAATTGTTGTTCATTTTCAACTACAATAGGATCAGCTGCATCAACTTTTACAAATGGAACTAATACTAAAGCTGCTACTAAGAACATTGCAAAAAACTTCTTCATACTTTTTTTCATTTTTCTTCTTCCTTTCTTATTATTTAAAGTAGAACTTCTTGCTCTTCTACTCTATACATAGAGTATAACATATAATTTAAAAAAACAAAATAACAATATTCTACATTTTTTTACTATTTACATTTTAATTGTCATAAAAAAGCACTTATTTTATAATAAGTACTTATATTTATAACATATTTTTTCGTTTTAAAAGATATGCAATTAACAAAGCTAAAGTAATAGAAATTAAAATTAAGACAAAGAATGATATGGGATTAGTTGCAAATATACCTAATGGAACATTCATTCCCATAAATGATGCTATCATAGTAGGAATGGAGAAAACAATAGTAATCCCTGATAAAAATTTCATAATAACATTTAAATTATTAGAAATTACACTAGCATATGTCTCGGTTGTACTAGCCATAATTTCCTTATAAATATTAGCCATTTCAATAGCCTGATTACATTCAATCATAGCATCTTCTAACAAATCTAAATCCTCATCATACATTGGTAAAATATTACCTTTAGATAGTTTTTCTAAAGTAATTTTATTATATTTAAGTGCTCCCATAAAATATACTAAACTCTTCTCGATATTTAACATTTCCAATAACTCTTGATTCTTAGTAGCTTTAGCTAAAATACGCTCTTCTTTTTGAATATCTTTATTCATTTCAGTTAGTGCTCTTAAATAACCTTGAGAAATTTTTAAAAATAATTGAATAGTAAATCTCGTCTTTTTTTCGGTATGAAAATCCTTGATAACTCCTGCTTCAAATTCATCAAATAATTTATTTTCTTTTAATAATACTGTAACAATATAATTAGAAGTATGAAAAATACCAAGTGGTAATGTACGATATTTATTTTTATGGGAATAATCTACTAAAGAAGGAATATCTACAACAATTAATGTATCATCCTCTTCTACTTCCACTCTAGATAATTCTTGTTCATCCAGAAGCTTTTCAAATAACTTAGGATTAATGCCTGTCTTACTAGTTATTTCTTTGATCTCTTCCTTAGTTGGGTTAATCATATGAATCCATGAATTTTCTTCTAATTTTTCTTTTTTCTCTAAAATGCCACTCTCTACATTAGTTTTATAAATTCTCATCATTTTTATCACTACCTATCTTATTTCATTATACTCTATAAACTTTGTTTTGAAAAGACAATAATAATTTTCAAAATAAAACTAATAGTATTAGTTATATATACTATTAGTCATTTTAGTTACAGCTATAAAAATGTAGGAAATCATATACCAAGTTTGAAAATTAACTGTTCCCGTTGGGGTTAATTTAAACACTTCTTGAAATTTCCTTACCGCTCTTGTAGTATCTTCATCATATAATCCAGAAGGATTGGTAATTGCTGGAATACCAGGATAACTTATTCTGATATAATTTAATGTATTTTGCAAAGTAAGTACGTCCATTCCACAATCTCCTTCTTCTAAAGTAGTAGTGAAGGAATAGGGATAGGCTTGTATTGTTTCTGCCTCGTAAATATTAATATTATCTCCATAATAATATCTTAATATTTCAAGATAATTATACCCTCTATCTCCTAATTCTTTAGAACCCCATTGACTTAAATTTCCAGGTTCTGTAGTACTACTTTTATAGTGAGCAAGAAGTGGTTCTATTCTATATCCTTGTCTTATATAATTAGTAAATATTTCATCAACCACGTTAGAAATTGGCTCAAATATAGTACCATTTACTGTATATTTCTGATCGTAACTAGTAGTAGAAGTAATAGTAAAATCATATCCCCTACTTCGATACCATTCAGTAAAAACTCTATTTAATGTATAAGAAATAATTGCTAACACATTAGCTTTTATCGTTTCCCTTGGCCAAGTACTATATATTTCACTACTAGCTACATTTTTTATATAATCTATAAAGGGAACTGTATAATTGGGGGCACTAAAATTAGAAGGTATTCCATCATGAACAACAATATTTTCTGGAATTAAAACTTGAGATAATACGTAAGGAGTAATGCCTTCTTCCTCATCTTCATTCCTTATATCTTGAGGATATTCACTCCATAAGGTATTAGGAGTAATAACCGAAGTCTCTTCCCCTTGATTTTCATCTATTGATGTTAAGTAAATATTTTGAATAGAAGTTACTCCATCAAATATTTGTACTCCTTCTATGGTTGTAGGAGTAAGTCCTAAAGAGGTTACTGTAACATCATATGTCTCATAAGGTCTTACCTCGTGTTGTTCTTCCTCTGAATAGCTTTTATCTACAGTCTCCAATGTAATAGGTTGTGTTCTACCATCTTCATCAGTTTTTACTGTAACTAACTCCACTCCATCCTTGGATACTTTAACATCAGCATTTCTAACCGGATTTGCAACAGTATCATTATAGACATTAACCACTAAATATCCGCTTGCCATATTTCACCTTATATCCTTTCTTTATATTATATATAAATTTTTCCAAACAAATGAATAGAATTTATTGAGGTGATAATATGCTAGATGAAAATCTACAATTAGGAGATAGTGGCAACAATGTTCGAATTCTACAAGAAAAATTAAGAATATTAGGATTTTATAATGCAATTATTACAGGAAACTTTGGACTTTCTACCGAAGTTGGTGTAAAAACTTTTCAAAGACAATATGGTCTAGAAGAAACAGGAATAGTAAATGATGAAATGTGGAGATTATTATTTCAATTAACTGAGATCCCTTATGCTTCTACTTTCAGTAATTATCCTACACTAAGTTTAGGATCTAGTGGAAGTTATGTAAGAGAATTACAAAGAAAATTAAAAACTCTTTTATATTATACAAAAGATATTAATTCTTTTTTTGATATTGAAACACAAACTGCAGTTAAAAGATTCCAATTTCATAATAATTTAACTACTACAGGAATTGTCAATAATCAAAATTGGGAAGTACTTAATACTTTATATGGTACTTTAAATGAATGTGTACTTGATAATATAGATGATAATTA
>CALVYX010000046.1 GCA_944372315.1 uncultured Bacilli bacterium | reverse complement strand
CCCTAGGAACTTCAATGGTTCTAACGCTAACGAGTGGAACGTTAATTCGGACGGGAACTTGACGGGCAACAACGTGAACAACAGTAACGGGGCTCGCCCTTGGAATTTCTTCAAATTATGGATGAGTTTATGACAAGTGTATTGTTATGGTGAAATGATTCTTGAAGAAACAAGTATTATCCTTGCCAGAGGCTAAATATGAAGTGAGAAGTAAATGTGTTAGTAGTATATGATTTATATTCGAAAGTGCATTTACTTTTCTTTTATAAAAATTGATGTAAAATTCATGTAAAAATCTTTTCTCTTTTATTTTAGATATGTTATAATTTAGTTACGACAGTTTTGAAAGGGTGATATGATGAAATATGTTTATTCCTTCAAAGAAGGAAACAAAGACATGCGTAACCTTTTAGGTGGAAAAGGTGCTAACTTAGCAGAAATGACTAACTTAGGTCTTCCTATTCCTCAAGGGTTCACAGTGACAACGGAAGCTTGTACAGAATATTACAACAATGGGAAGAAAATTAGTGATGAAATTCAAAAACAAATTTTTGAAGCTTTAGCTGGACTAGAAAAAGTACAAGGTAAGAAGTTTGGAGACAATAGTGATCCACTTTTAGTAAGTGTTAGATCTGGTGCTAGAGCTAGTATGCCTGGTATGATGGATACGATTCTTAACTTAGGATTAAATGATGAAGCAGTAGAAGGGTTTGCTAAAAAAACTGGTAATCCTAGATTTGCTTATGATTCTTATAGAAGATTCATTCAAATGTATTCTGATGTAGTTATGGAAGTACCAAAAAGTTTCTTTGAAAAAATCATTGATGAATTAAAAGAAGAAAAAGGTATTCAATATGACACGGAACTTACGGTAGATGATTTAAAAGAATTAGTAAAAAGATTTAAAAAAGTATATAGTGATAACATGAATGGAGAAGAATTTCCACAAGATGCGAAAGAACAATTAATGGGTGCTGTTAGAGCTGTATTCCGCTCTTGGGATAATCCTCGTGCTATTGTATATCGAAGAATGAATGATATTCCAGGTGATTGGGGTACTGCGGTTAACGTTCAAGCAATGGTATTTGGAAATATGGGAGATACTAGTGGAACTGGTGTTGCCTTTACTCGTAATCCATCTACTGGGGAAAAAGGTATTTATGGTGAATATTTAATTAATGCTCAAGGTGAAGACGTTGTTGCAGGTGTTCGTACCCCACAACCAATTACTAAATTACAAGAAGACTTACCTGAGTGTTATGAAGAGTTTATTCGTCTTGCTAATAAACTAGAAAATCATTATAGAGATATGCAAGATATGGAATTTACTATTCAAGAAGGTAAACTTTATTTCTTACAAACTCGTAGTGGAAAAAGAACTGCTCATGCTGCTATTCAAATTGCATGTGATTTAGTTGATGAAGGTATGATTACAGAAGAAGAAGCAGTATGTAGAATCGATGCTAAATCATTAGATCAATTATTACATCCAACATTTAATGCTAAGGCATTGAAAGCTGGAGAAGTAATCGGTAGTGCTTTACCTGCCTCTCCTGGTGCTGCTGCTGGTAAAGTAGTATTTACAGCACAAGAAGCAAAAGAACAAGGTAAAGGTGGTAAAGGCGAGAGAGTTATTCTTGTAAGACTTGAAACTACTCCAGAAGATATTGAAGGTATGGTTGCTGCTCAAGGTATTTTAACAGTTCGTGGTGGAATGACTTCACATGCGGCTGTTGTTGCACGTGGTATGGGAGCTTGTTGCGTATCTGGATGTGGCGATATTAAAATGAATGAAGAAGCAAAAGAATTTAGTTTAGGTGGATATACATTCCATGAAGGAGATTATATTTCATTAGATGGTACAACTGGTAAAATTTATAAAGGAGACATACAAACAGAAGAAGCTTCTGTATCAGGAAACTTTGGAAGAATTATGGCTTGGGCTGATAAATTTAGAAAATTAAAAGTTCGTACTAATGCTGATAACCCTCGTGATACTAGAAAAGCTGTAGAATTAGGTGCTGAAGGAATTGGTCTATGTCGTACTGAACACATGTTCTTTGAAGAAGACAGAATTCCAAAAATTAGAAAAATGATTTTATCTGAAACGGTAGAAGAAAGAGAAGCTGCTTTAAATGAATTAATACCATTCCAAAAAGGTGATTTTAAAGCAATGTATAAAGAATTAAAAGGATTACCAATGACAGTACGTTATTTAGATCCACCTCTACATGAGTTCTTACCTACGTTAGAAGAAGATATTATTGCGTTAGCAAAAGATATGAATGTAACAGTAGAGCATTTAAAAGAAAAATGTTCTGAGTTACATGAATTTAATCCAATGATGGGACATCGTGGATGTAGATTAGCAGTTACTTATCCAGAGATTGCTAAGATGCAAACAAGAGCTTTGATGGAAGCTGCAATTGAAGTAAGTGAAGAAGAGGGATTTGATATTGTTCCTGAGATTATGATTCCGTTAGTTGGTGAAAAGAAAGAATTAAAATTTGTTAAAGATATTGTAGTAGAGACTGCAGAACAAGTGAAAAAAGAAAAAGGATCTAATATGGAATATCATATTGGTACTATGATCGAAATTCCAAGAGCAGCCTTGACTGCTGATGAGATTGCTGAAGAAGCTGAATTCTTCTCATTTGGAACTAATGATTTAACACAAATGACCTTTGGATTCTCAAGAGATGATGCAGGTAAATTCTTAGATTCTTATTATCAAAATAAGATTTATGAATTTGATCCATTTGCTAAACTTGACCAAGATGGTGTAGGAAAATTAGTTCAAATGGCTGCTGAAAAAGGTAGAAGTACACGTCCTGATATTAAATTAGGTATTTGTGGTGAACATGGAGGAGAACCAAGTAGTGTTGAGTTCTGTCATAAAGTAGGATTAACCTATGTATCTTGTAGTCCATTTAGAGTGCCTATAGCACGTCTTGCTGCTGCACAAGCTGCTATTAATAATAAATAAAAAATATAAGTGATTGCTAAAAAGCAATCACTTTTCTGTTGCTTCAATTATTTTTTTAAATAGGGTTGCTTTTTTTCTTTTGATGTTATATTCTTTTTATAAGATAGGGAGTGTTATTATGAAAAAAATAGTAGGATGGATAGCCGTCGTTGTAATGTTTACTATGTCACAAGAAGTGAGTGCTGTTACTTTTGATGAGTTATATAATCAAATAGCACCAAATGGTAAAATAGAGTTAAATTCAGTTGTTCCAAAAGGAGATCCTAACAGTACTGAAAATGAAGCATATATTAATAAGTACTTAAGTGATTATGTAATGGATGGGATTTCTTTATATGGACATTGTGATCAAGACAATTTAAATAAGTGTCATATTAATATGCAGAAAGAAGGAGAATCTGGAAAATCTTATGATGTAGAAGTAACGTATTTACCATATTCGAATCAAGACATATATGATAAAATTCAGAAAATATTACTTAAGATACCTTCTGCTAATCCAGATGATATTACAGGAGTGGATGAGAGTCGTTTATATGAAATGAATGATTTGGAAATTATAAATTTTATGTTGGCAGGTGGATATTCTAAAAATCCTGATATTACTATAGCTGCCAATTCTGAAATTAATTATTCTACTACATTTAAACAGGTTTTAGGAAACAATAATATTGAGGGATACTTTTATGCAAGAGCAGGTTGGGTTGATGAATTTTCGTCAGGTAGTTTTGGAGATATTGTGTTAAGCTATAATGATTATATGTATGGAATGGTAGATGCTGCTGGTTTTAGAGGAAGTAAAGTGATTTTTGTAGATAATAATACCTTAAATACAAGAGAAGCAATGATGAATGCTGCTCAAGAAAGGCTAGATAATTATCTTGGAAAAGGAAAACTGGAAATTAAATATGCTGGTAAGATTGACGAATTAGATGATTCTAATTGGGTTTTAAAGTTAGATCAGTTAATTGATGTTAGTAAAACAAATGGAGAATACTATAGTATTAATATTTTAGGGTATGATTATAATTTCTTTATTGTAAGGGACTCTTCTAAAATAAAAGATCCAAAATTAATTACTCAGGATTTAACAACTATGGCTGTAATTAAATCTGACAATTATATAGTTCCACTAGATTCTAATATTATAGCAACTAGGATAAATAGTGATTCTTTGGATTACCAAAAAGTATTGAATCATTTAAATTTAGATGATGGAGTTATATATGATTTGAAATTATATTCTAATTCTACAAACAGTTACGTATCAAAATTAAATAATGATAGGTTTGAAGTATATATTCCTATAACTAATGATTATTCTAATGAGACTTTAGTTGCTTATTATATAGATGAGAATGGAAATATTGAAAAACATCCAGTAATGGTAGAAAACGGTTATGCTAAATTTGAAACTGATCATTTTAGCACGTATACAATAGGAGAAGATAATAGTAAAATTGAAGTCATAAATCCAAGTACTAATGATAACATTATAATTTTATTTGTGTTGTTTGGTTGGTCTATAATAGGGATTATCTTAACTAAAAAACATTTAAGAGAAAGCAAGTAAAGTGGATGAGCGCTAAAATAACTTTAGAATAAGTAGTATAGTTTTGTAATAGATGTGTTAAAGGAATCTTTTTAGCGATCGAAGAAAAAGACGGAAAGAGGAAAGTGGTTACATTATTATATATAATGATTTATGTAGTAATGCCTGTGCTAGGATTTGGATCGTAGTTTATATTTTTATTATCATAAATTAAATCACTTTTATTTGTTTTACTTGATCTTCTTTTTTATGAATGATATCATTTTAATGTATGGTAGTGTGAGGTAAGTATGAAAAAGAAAGAAAAGAAAGATGTAGATAAGATGAACGAATCATCCGAGAGAAAAAAGAATAAATCAACTGTATTAGTCATTGTTTTATCGATTGTTTTTGCATTAATTGGAATCTTTTTTGCTTTATTAGGCACTAAAGTTATCTCTTTTGAGCAAGGAAAACAAGCTCCTGTCTTATATTTACTTAGTGAAAAAGTAAAAGTAGGGGATTATGTTGCTTATGATAGTAGTACTTGGGAGGAAGATAAAATTATCCCTAATAGTAGTACACAATTTACTTTCGGGGGATATACTAAAGATAGTAATAGATCAGATGGGGTTAGTTGTGACTATGATATGGATAGTCCGGGTTGGCGTGTTTTTCGTATAGAAGATGGTGTAGTTACTTTAATTCAAGCAGGATTATCTATGTGTTATTATCATGGATATGGTGCTAATACTAATGATAGAAGTGTAAAGATTTTAAGTGGTCAAGATGAGAATATGCAGTTTGATTATTTTATAGATGAAAGATTTGCAGATAGTGCTACAGTGTTATCTAAAGAAGAGATAGATAAATTCTATGAAGAAGATAGTAGTTATAAAAAAATTACTAATGATTTAATCCGTGTGGGTGCTCCTTATTGGTTAGCTAGTAAAAGTGGTAGTTATTATATGTGGTATGTGACTGAAGGTGGAACAGTTGCTACGGATCATGTTGGAATGTATGGAGTTCGTATGATAGTAACTTTGAAACAAGACGTCAAAACGGAAGGTCAAAACGATAAAAAAGAATGGATATTAAATGAAGATGTAAAAAAAGATGAGTAATTTCAAAAAAAGACTTTGAACTTTACTCGTCTTTTGTTATAATAAAAATAAGGTGATAGGGTATGAAAGCAATATGCATAGGGCAAGCTGCCTATGACATAACATTACCAATGGATCACTTTCCAATTGAGAATAAAAAGACAAGATCAAGTGATAGGATCGAATGTAGTGGTGGAAGTGCTTGCAATTGTGCTTATTTACTAGCGAAATGGGGAATGGAAACTTATTTTGCCGGCGTCGTTGGAAATGATTACTATGGGAACAGAATTAAAGAAGAGTTGGATAAAATAGGTATTAACACTAAGTATTTAGAAGTAAATCCGATGTATCAGACTACTTCTAGTTATATTATTGCTAATACTACTAATGGTAGTAGGACTATTATTACAAATCGTCCTAAAGAACTTATCTTAGAGGATAGAGATATTCCTGAAAAGTTCGATGTTATTTTATTAGATGGATATGAACGAGATTTTGCTAATAAAGTAATTGAGAATAATCCGAAAGCAATTAAAATTATTGATGCTGGTTCTATGAAAGAAGCAACGATTGAATTAGCTAAAAAAGTAGACTATATTGTTTGTTCTAAAGATTTTGCTGAAGAATATACAAGAAAAAAAGTAGATTATCAAGATTTAACTTCTTTGGTAGTCATTCATAGAATTTTAGAAAAAGATTTTAAGAATAAAATAATTATAACGCTAGAAGATAAAGGATGTTTTGTTTATGATGATGGCTATAAGTTGGTTCCAACATTAAAAATGAAAGCAGTAGATACTACAGGAGCAGGAGATATTTTCCATGGAGCCTTTACCTATGCCATAGCAAATAATTTTGATATGATAAAAACTTTGAAAATGGCTAATATATCTGGAGCATTATCAGTAACTAGAATAGGAGGACAGTTTTCGATTCCTACTTTAGATGAAGTAGTAAGAAAATATAATGAATGTACTAAATCGAGATAGTTTACCCAGATTAGATTTACATGGTGAAGATAGA
>CALVYX010000045.1 GCA_944372315.1 uncultured Bacilli bacterium | reverse complement strand
CAGGAGCAAATACAACTTTTGAAGTAGTAGCCATAATTGTAGTTGTTAGCATATCATCTGCAATTCCATTGGCTACTTTACCTATTATATTTGCAGTCGCAGGTACTACTAATACTAAGTCAGCCTTTCTTGCAAGACTTATATGTTCGACTTCTATATGCTCCCTTTTTTCGAACATATCTATTACTGCCTTGTGATTTGATAATGTTTCTATTGTTAAAGGTGTAATAAATTCAGTTGAATTTTTAGTCATTATAACCTCTACATTAGCACCATCTCTAACTAAATGAGAAATTATTTCACATACTTTATAACAAGCTATACCACCTGTTATTCCTATAACTATATTTTTATTTTTTAACATAATATCACTTCTTTCTAAATAAATTATAGTTTGAAATCGTTGATAAGTAAAATATATTTATGTTATAATATTGATAAGGAGTGGTTATGATGAATATAGATTTAGAATTATATAGAGTTTTTTTTGTTGTTGCAAAACATAAGCATATGACTAAAGCTAGTGAAGAACTGCACATATCACAACCAGCAATATCTCAATCAATAAAAAAGCTGGAAGAACAATTAGGTGGAACATTATTTTTAAGAAGTAATAAAGGAATGGAACTTACAGAAGAAGGAAAAATGTTTTATGAATATGTTAAAGGGGCGCTAGAACTAATAAATAATGCTGAAAATGAATTTACATCTTTTAAAAATTTAGATAAAGGAGAAATAAAAATTGGTTGTTCAACTACTCTAACAAAATTAGTTTTACTTGATGCTTTAAAAAGATTTCACCCTAATTATCCAAACATAAATATTAATATTACTAATGATTTAACTAGTAATCTAATAAATGATTTAAAACTTGGAAAGTTAGACTTTGTTATATTTAATGAAAGTACTATAAAAGAAAGTAATTTAAATTTGCAAAAAATAAAAGAGTTAAAACAAGGATTTGTTTATAATCCATTGTTTTATAAAGATGAAGTGAAGTCTTTTGAAGATTTAAATAATTACCCTCTTATATTACAAAAAGAAGAATCAAATAGTAGAAAACTTTTAGATTATATTGCACTTAATAATAATGTAAAATTGATACCTAAAATGGAAGTAGTTAGCCAAGAGCTAATAACTGAATTCACTAATATTGGTTTAGGTATAGGATTTGTTATAATTGACTTAGCCAAAAGAAACTTTAATGATTTGGAAGAATTAAAATTAAATAAAAAAATACCAAATATAAATGTATATTTGGCAACTAATAAATCTATTTCACTAACATTTGCTAGTAAGACTTTTATAAAATATATTAAATAAAACTCTATGTGGTAGTATATAATTTCTATTTTTTTACCCATACAGAAACACTACCACCATTGCAATAAAAAATTCCATTTCCATCTTTGTCTACATATACTGTTTCTTTTACATTTCCTGTATAGTCATAAAAAACTGTATTTGCTAATCTAGGACCTACATTAATTGTCTTTGGACCTCCAGGTCCATCACTCATAATTGTAACTAATCCTGAGTTTGGATGCTCATCATCACCTGTTCTAACCCAAGCAATTATATCATGATGATCAAAATAATCTATTTGTTCTCCATATGCGAATTCTCTTCTAGCCTCTATTAGTTTTGTTAATTTTTCATTCATTGGTTGAATTTTTTGTGATGGTATTCCATAATAATCTCCATAGAACACACAAGGAAGTCCACCTTTTCTTAGTAAAATCAACGCATATGCTAATGGTTTAAACCATTCTTGTACCCATGAGAATAATGCCTGTAATGGTTCTGTATCATGATTATCTACAAATGTTACTGCTAAACTAGGCAACTCTTTTACTAATGTGTTGTCAAATATTCTTGCCATATCATATTTACCACATGAATTTGATGCTTCATATAAATTGTAATGTAATGGCACATCAAATAATGGAATTGTTGAATTGGTTCGAGCAATATAGCTCTTTAGAATTTCAAGATTTCTGTTCCAATACTCTCCAACACATTTTATTTCTTTTTCTTCTTTCATAGTTTTAATCCAGTCAGCCATAAAACTTGATTTTATATGTTTGATTGCATCTAGTCTAAAAGCATCTACTCCTGTTAATTCTAAATACCATTTTCCCCATTTTTTTAATTCTTCAACTACAACAGGGTTATTAAAATCTACATCTGCACCCATCAAATAGTCATAATTTCCATTTTCTGTGTCTACGCTTTGATCCCAATGTTTTCCACTAAACCTGAATATACCATTTTTTCTACCACTCTCATCCCAGTCTGTACCATTAAAATGGCTATAATTCCATTTAAAGTCAGAATATTTGTTATTTCTTCCTGCAAAATTATATATTGTCCATGCTGTAATCTTTTTTGGCAATGATGTATCTACATTTCTATTTTGAAGTTCTTCTTCACTTGCATATACTGTTTCTGGTTCATCTGCTCCAATTTTATGGTTTAAAACTATATCTGCATATACTCTTATATTGTTATTGTGTAATTCTTGTATAGCCTCTAAATACTCATCTTTTGTTCCATACTTAGTTTCTATACTTCCTTTTTGATTAAACTCTCCCAAATCGTATAAATCATATGCGGAATAACCAGCATCAAGCCTACCACCTGCACCTTTATATGCTGGTGGTAGCCATACATCAGTTATTCCTAATTCATGCAATTTACTAGCTTCATTTTTTACTTTTTGCCATAATTTATCTTCTGATTTCAAATACCATTCAAAGTATTGCATTAATATATCATTCTTTTTCATTTGTTCCTCTCTTTCAGGATTATTTGTTAGTCACTAACTTTTTCACCCTTTACTAATGCTTTAATACCTTTTAGTTTTCCTTTTAGTTTTATAAAATTATTTTTTACATCTCCTAAGAAATATGATATTCCAAAACCTATTATTAGTATAATAAATGAAATTACTGTTTGTGCATTAAATCCAATTACACAGCTTGAATTTAATACATTTGGAATTATTGATAAAAATAGTCCAAATATTATTGAAAATGTTGCTGTATAAAATCTTTTTATTAATTTGTTCATTACGAAAGATATTATGAATGCACCAATTACTAATCCGAATCCTGCTGGAATTAGAATTGGTAAGTCAAAACTAGCTAATGAACCTACATATAATTCATATAGTCCTAAAGATGATAGTATTACTGCACTATCTACTCCAGGTACTATTGATGAACCTGCAACTGCAACTCCTAATAATACTGATTGGAATAAATTTGGGTCTGTTATTACTGGGAATAAGTTTTTGTTTAAGAAGAATACACTAAATCCTATTATTGCAGAAATAGCAATTACTATATAATACTTAGGGCTAAATCCTTCTTTTTTTACTTCTTTATAAAATAATGGTACTGTTCCAATTACTAATCCTAAAAATGCAAATCTAGTATACATTTCAAAATTGTTTAAAAAGAAGTCTATTACTTTACTGAATAATAATACACCTACTCCAAATCCTAAGAATAATGGAAATAAGAATTTTACATTTTCCTTGAAGTTTTTAAATAGTGTTCCTATTGCTGATACTGTTTTTTGATATAGTCCTAAAATTACCAATAATACACTTCCACTTAGTCCAGGTGCTATTCCTCCTATACCTGCTATTATTCCTTTGAAAAAATTCTGCATGTTTTTCTTTACCTCCAATTTTTTTGTTTTCTATGCCTTATACTATATAACATTTTTAGATTAAAATCAATGTGTATTATTAAAATTAATATTTTTTAATTAAATACATCCTAATATAAAATCATCGTTAAAAAATAAAAAAATCCATTTGACAAAAATGGAAAAACTGTGTATAATAAGTATAGAAAATGAGAAACCACGAAAGTGGTTGCCGATGAAATGATAAAATAACCATTCTCCAGAGCAAAGCAGAATGGTTATTTTTTATTAAATGGTGAGCCAGGAGGGATTCGAACCCCCGACCCCAGGCTTAGAAGGCCTGTGCTCTATCCAACTGAGATACTGACCCATGAACAAATATTATCATAGCACGATTTGATGCCAATGTCAAGAAAAATACGAAAAAATCAATGATATAAATTTTAGAAAGTAAACTGGAAATTGTAACAATTAAAAGTGATTGTTCAGTATAAAAATAAAAAATAAGTAAATTAGAACACATAGAAAAGTTAAATACAGAGCTCATATAAATAGAGAGAATGCAAATAAGTACTAGAAAAAATACTAACTTCATGATACAATGAAACAATAGAA
>CALVYX010000044.1 GCA_944372315.1 uncultured Bacilli bacterium | reverse complement strand
TCACATACTGAAATTTAGTTGTGCACGAAAAGCAAGTGTATACTTTTTTTCATGCAATGAAATATTAAATTTCGGATATATATTAACATATTTATAGAAAAAATGGTAGTTTTTTTTTTTTTAAACTGCCATTTACTCTTACAATTATGCTTTTAGAACAGAATCTGAAATTTAACTTTTCATTTCACTTAACTCTTATTGTTTGTTAAAATTGTTCTTTATTATATCAAAGGTAACAGCACCCATAGGATCTTCCTGTAATTTAGCGAAAGACATAATAGAACATCCATAGTCTACTATTAATAACTCTCCAGAAATAAAACTTGCCATATCACTATTTAAGAATACCACTGGTTCTCCCATTTCTTTTGAAGTAGCTAATCTACCTGCAAATCCAGTTGCTTTTAATAGATTGTCATCTCCTCCAGCAGCCATAGAAAATTCGTCCTTCATTCCTGTTTCTGTAGAACCAGGTAACAATGCATTTACTCTTACATGCTTACTTGCAAATATTTTTTGAAGATAAGCAGTATAGTAATTCATTGCCATTTTAGCAAACATATATCCTAAAGGACCTGGTAAATGGTTTAAATTTAAAGAGGATAACGTAGATACTAAATTATCCCAACCATTAGCATTAATTAATGGCATATACTCACGTCTATTTGCTTCTTTTTCCCAATTATTACCTCCCGTTGAAGTAATAAAAGCAATAGCTGCACCACTTTCCATACGATTGATTAAGTATTCCTCACACATATATTTGTTAGCAATAAAATCGATGGTTACAGTAGTATTAAAATCCGTTTTTATTCCTGATACTCCTGCAATTCCAAAAAACGAATCTATTTTAGCAGGAATTTCTTTAAAAGCAGCATCAATGGATTCTTTACTACCTAAATCTACTTTAATAAATTTAGTAATACCAGGAACTTCTACTTCATTACAATCTAGTGCATATACTAATGCCCCTAAATCTACTAACATTTCTGTTGCAGCTTTTCCCATTCCACTAGCTGCGCCTGTTACTACACAAACTTTACCTTTATAACCAAAATAATCTTTCATATTTCCTCCTATCTTTATTTAATTGTAGCATATAAATACTAAAAATTAGTTATTTATTAAATTAACAAGTCAAAACTTTACACAAAAAAAAGATATAGATATTCTATATCTTTATCTAATTAACTCTTTTCCACCCATGTATGGTCTTAATACCTCTGGAATGGTAATACTTCCATCTTCATTATAATTATTCTCTATTAAAGCGATTAATCCACGAGGGCTTGCTACTACCGTATTATTTAATGTATGAAGATAATAAGTTCCTTTATCCCCTTTTGCTCTTATTCCAAGACGTCTTGCTTGAGCATCTCCTAAGGTAGAACAACTTCCAACTTCAAAATATTTTTTTTGACGAGGAGACCATGCTTCAATATCACATGATTTCACTTTTAAATCTGCTAAATCACCACTACAGCACTCTAATTGTCTTACTGGAATATTCCAACTTCTAAATAACTCTACTGTTAACTTCCACATTTTTTCATACCAATCCATAGATTCTTCCGGTTCACAAATCACGATCATTTCTTGTTTTTCAAATTGATGAACACGATAAAGTCCACGTTCTTCTAATCCATGTGAACCTCCTTCTTTTCTAAAACATGGAGAATATGAGGTCATACTAATTGGTAATTCTTCACGCTTAATAATTTGATCTTTAAATTTACCAATCATAGAATGTTCACTAGTACCGATTAAATACAAATCTTCCCCTTCTATTTTATACATCATAGCTTCCATCTCTGGGAATGACATAACTCCTGTGACTACATCACTATGAATCATAAATGGTGGAACAGCATAAGTAAAACCATGATCGATCATAAAATCCCTTGCACAAGCAAGCATGGCTTCGTGAAGTCTTGCAATATCTCCAAGTAAGAAATAAAATCCTTCACCACTGGTTCTACCTGCTGCTTCTTTATCCATCCCTTTTAAATTATTAATAATATCCGCATGATATGGTATTTCATAATTTGGTACTACTGGCTCTCCAAATCGCTCCACTTCTACATTTTCAGAGTCATCCTTACCTATTGGTACAGATTTATCCATAATATTTGGTATTACCATCATACGATCATGAATCTCTTGAGAAAGAGAATTAAATTCTTCCTCTAACTCTGTAATTGATGAAGCCATATTAGCTATTTCTTCCTTAATTTTATTAGCTTCATCAATTTTCTTATCTTTCATTAATTTACCTATTTCGCCACTTTTTTTATTCTTGTCTGCTTTTAGTCCATCTACTTTCGTTTGGACTTCACGAACTCTTTTATCCATTTCATATATTTCATCTACTATAGGTAATTTTTCATCTTGAAATTTCTTTTTAATATTTTCTTTTACTAATTCTTTATTTTCTCTTATTAATTTAATATCTATCATATTATCTCTCCTTTAAACAATAAATAACTTTTTCATAAGCTTTTTTATATTTTTTCTCTAATCTTTGTTTAGTATCTATATCTAATTTTGATAATCTTTTAGGATCCATATTATCTTCTAAATCACATTTTTTGAGTTCTAATGCTATAGTATTTCCACTACTTATTACTCTATCGATATAAGTATCATAGTCTTCCTCTTGTCTTTTCGAGACGATATCTACTGCTACTATTATATTATCAGTATAACCTAATTTCTTCAAATCTTCCAAGGTTATTTTAGTATCTTCCACCACATCATGTAGAAGCCCTACTATTTTTCCCTTTTCACTAGACATTTTATTACTAACTCTTTCTAAATGTCCAATATAAGGTTCCATCTCTTTATCTTTTATATCTTTGAATAAAAAATTAACTAATATTTTACTTTTTTGATAAAGATCTTCTTCATTTAAAACACTATCATAATATTCATTTAAAATATCCTTTAACATATCTCCTCCTAAAAAATAAAAAGACTAACAATAGGAGCAAAATAATTGCGGTGCCATCCTACTTTAGTCTTAATTTAGATAACGGTTACCCGGAAATAGATACTATATTTCCCTATTTCACTCATGAGTTGATTCGCGTATTTTTATTCTTAGTTCACACCCTCCACTAAGTCTCTGATTTAATAAACAAATACCTACTAGTCTCAATCAACGATTTATAAATTTATACTAACATAAATTAACTATTATTTCAATCTTTTCACTAATTTTTTACCACGATTAGATAATAAACTAACAAATTCTATATCACTATAATTATTACTAGTCATATCTACAACTATACCATCATCAATAGTTAAAGTAATTAAGTTATCTTCTTTACTTATATGTCTATAATTAACATTTTTAAAACAAGCTACTCTATTAGAATGAATCGCTTCTTCAATATTAGGATCAGATATAAAATTCCCTTTATAATCTGGTATTGCTCTTTTTATTAAATTACTTTCTTTGTCATAATATACAACGGTATGATCAGTATAAGATAATTTATCTATTGAATTTATGTCTAATGGTGTTACAAAAATGATTGATTTCATAAATACTCCTTTCAAAAAGTAAGCACTATTATAACAAATAAAAATAGAGAAATCAATTCTCTATTTATCATCATCTAGTGGTTCTAATGATAAAATCTCTTTATGTAATGATTTAGCATATTCTATTTCTTTTCTAGTTGATTCTCCTATATATCCACCTACATTTACTACATAGATAGCATCACTAATTTCTATTCTCTTAAAATGAAGTTTACCAAGTCGTTCGAACTCTTCTTTACTACAATTTCTATTTTCATTTATAAAAACCACTTGAAGTACGGCATATCCTTTTTTTAATTCTAACTCTTCTGCCATTTGTAGCATTTTTTCTTTAAACCTCATACTTCCACAAATAGTTACTACTTTTATATTATCCATAAATACCTATATTCCTAACTAAATTCTTTTAACAAATTATCAAGTTCTTCTTCTTCTTCTTTGCTCATTTCTTTGTTTTCTATTTCTTTATCAAACCAAGAAGGTAAAACTTCTTCTTTTGGTTTATATTTATTATTAGTAACTGCCTTATCTTTGTTTAACATTTTCTTTAATTTCTTATGCTCCTTTTCAGCTGTTCGCATAGCCCCTTCTACTGTTTCAATATTCAATCTACTCCATTGCCCAGCCACCGTCTCAACATAACTTCTTGTAAATTTTTGATTATTTACTTTTAACACATAATCGATTAAAACATTAACTACTCCTGGTTTCATCTTTTGTTTCACCATTAAATCTTCAATGATTTGTAACTCTCTTAATGTAGGTTCCCCTTTTTTATATTTACTCCTTAAATAATCATAAGGCGTAATATTTTCAAAAGTATATACTTGTTTAGCCCAATTAGAAGTATCGCCACTAGGAGTTTTCAAATAATCTGGTTGTTTACTATAGATAAGAGTTGGCAATTTACCTCCTTGTTCAAATTGATAAAAGTTTCTAGCACTACGACGTAATTCATTTTTGTCAATTAATCCTTTTTCATTTAGGCTATTTCTAACCAAACCCTGCATATTCAAATCATCGATATTATATACAAAAGCTAGAGAATTGATTAAATCTTTCACTTCATCAGTAAAACATTTTTCATTAACCATACTACGAGGTATGGAAGAAATTAACAAATTAAAGTCAATTCCGCTAGTAAGTTCAATTTTTCCTTTATTTTTCTTTATAATATTATCATTTTCAAGAAAAGCATTACCACTAACACTAGTAAAGACATTATTAAATGATTTAGTAATATCTTCATAATCTTTAAGATTAACTTTAGGAATCCTAAAACAATTCACGATCTTATCATATTCTTTTTTTCCTAAGTTATTATAAAGAACAACATTTAAAATAGGATGGTTTAAAAATTCATGAATAGATAATGGAGCATATAATAGGTATACAAAATTATTAACATGATCTTTTTTTAAATAAGTCTTTAAAAGTCCTACTGCTTCTAACTTTTCCCTTGCAATTAATATATCTTCCAATTTTAATTGCATAGTAGCCATTAAGTGATGATGCGTTAACTCTTCACTCATCACATCTTTTTTTAATAAATCGTCAAACAATGTAAAATACAAATTAGTAGCCGTATGACCAATAATTGGTTGATATAACATGGTTACTATTTTACGATCTATGTCATCTGTTATCGTCTTATTAACTACAATATAAGTATCTGCCGGTAAAATAGTATTCATGATATCACCACCTCAAACTAAATTTATTATAATCCATTCAAAAACAATTCACAATCATTTCTTTGTATTATTCATTACATTCTAAAAGTTCTAATAACTCATTAACGGCATCTTTGGGAAAATCTTCATCACTATTATCTAATAAAGACTTTAAGAATGCATTAGTATTTTTACTTTGAGGAAGCATATATCCAGCTTCCCTTATTGTATCTTCTGCTAATAGGCGATTAGATCTAATTAACGCTTTTAAAAATTGTTTTTCTACTTGAGAAGAGCTTTTCTCATATAACCTATAAGCAATATTTTCTTGATCGGTTTTACTTTTAAAAATATTATTTAAACTTTGCATTACTTTCTCATCTTTTACTTGTTGCTTTGGATATTGATAAGGAACCATAGAAATAGCTCCAGCAGGACAAGCTTTAGCACATGCTCCACAACCAATACATTTTTGGAAATCCACCTGTCCTGTTTCTGTATCTGTAGCGCCTGTTGGACAAACATATAAACATAAACAGTCTTTACTACATAATCTTAAATTTCTGACCGCTCTTACTTTCTTAGATTCCATCTTACACTACCTCTTTTCTTACTTCTAATATTTTAAAACTAGGAACTTTACATATTGGACAAATATCAGGAGCTTCTTCTCCTACATAAATAAATCCACAAATATCACAAACATATATTTTCTTATCCTTGAAGAAATCTTCTCCTTTACTTTGATATGATGTTAATAATGATTTTAAAATCATTGTCACTTTTTCTCCCCAAGTAATAATTCTTAATGCTCCTCGATCTTTTTCTTTTTCACTGATTTCTCTTGCTTTTTTATAATTAGTCTCTAAATCATTATTGATCTTATCTATTAAGAGATCAATATTGTAATTATCTTCTTTTTGTTCTTTACTCTTCTTATCATAATAATCGCTTAACTTTTTAAACAATTCTGATTCTCTTGATAAGTATTGCTTTTCACATCCACGGCTAAGATTAGAGCATAGAGCACTTAATTCTCCATAAGTCATCTCCCTCATATCTTCTTCATTGGATTCGTGACTATTTTCGATCTTTTTTTCTTCGTCACTTACACTTTCTTCTTCTAATAATTGAAACATACTTTTAGGTGCACCACATAATGGACATTTCCAATCATCTGGTAAATCATCAAACTTTACTTTTTCATTTGCTTCATCATAAACATATCCACAAATTTTACAAACATACTTCTTCATTGTTACCTCCTAATATAAGTATATCATTTTAAAACTAAAAAAAGCAAAATAACATTGCTATTTTACTTTTTTATTACATCAAATTTAACTTCTAATCCATTTAAGTTAGTAACTTCTTCTAAATTATCAACTTTTACTAAATTATCACACAAAGTTTCTTTTTTAATAAAGTCAATATAATCATTAATTGCTTCTTCAAATTCTTTATTTTCTTCATATAAGATATCAATGCGATCCAATATATCAAAGTCATAATTCTTTCTTAATTGTTGTACTTTACTAATTAATTCTCTAGCAATTCCTTCATTAATTAATTCTTTAGTTAAAGTCGTATTTAAAACAATAAAATTATTTCCTTCGTATGACGCATTAAAACCTTCTTTAGATTCTACTCTAATATCAACCATATTAGGTTCTACCGTAAAATCTTCTCCATCTAGTTTAATTAAAATACTTTCATTATTTTTTAATTTATTTATATCTTCAACAGATAATTTAGTTAACTCTTCTTGGAATAATTTTATCTTTGGTCCTAAAATTTTTCCTACTTCTTTAAAATTAGGTTTCACATTGAAATTCATGTATTTGCTTAAATCATTTTCAAATACTACTTCTTTTACATTTAACTCTTCTTTAATTAAATCAACTAAATCACTAATAGTACTTTCATTCTTACCATCTAAAATTACTTCACTGATTGGCTGTCTTACTTTAATTTTTACTTCTTCTCTAGCATTTCTACCTAGGGATATTAAATCTCTTACTAAATCCATTCTAGTCTCAATAGCATCATTAAACCTCTTTTTATCACACACTGGATAACTTGCTAGATGAACACTTTCTTCCCCAGTTAGATTACGATACATTTCTTCTACTGTAAATGGTGCAATAGGTGCTATTAATTTACATAAACCAACCAATACTTCGTAAGTAGTTTGATAAACAGCTTTTTTATTATCATCTAATTTACTAGCCCAGAATCTTCTTCTATTACGTCTTATATACCAATTAGATAAATCTTCATTAACAAAAATATTAATAGCTTTACAAGCTTTATTTAAATCATATTCTTCCATAGCATTAGTCACATAATCTATTAATTTATTATATTTAGATAATAACCATTTATCGATCTCTTCTAACTTCTTATACTCTACTTTAAATTCACGTGGATCTAAGTTATCAGTATTAGCATATAGTTGGAAGAAAGTATAAGTATTTTTTAGTGTACCAAAGAATTTAGATTGAATTTCTTTAATTCCATCTTTATCAAATTTTAAAGGTGTCCAAACAGGAGATGCATGTAACATATAAAATCTAGTAGCATCTGCCCCATATTTTTCTAAAATACCAAATGGTTCCACTGCATTACCTTTACTCTTATGCATTTTTTGACCATACTTATCTAATATTAAATCATTTACTAAAACATTTTTATATGGTGAACATCCTTTAACAAATGTGGAAATAACTAATAAGGAATAGAACCATCCTCTTGTTTGATCAATTCCTTCCGAAATAAAGTCTGCTGGAAATTGACATTCAAACAATTCTTTATTTTCAAAAGGATAATGATATTGAGCAAAAGGCATTGCACCTGAATCAAACCAACAATCAATGACATCTTTTATTCTAGTCATTTCTTTTCCACAAACTGGACATTTAATATGTATATCATCTACATAAGGGCGATGTAATTCTATTTTCTCGTCAATCTTTTCAATTGCTTTTTCTACTAATTCACTTCGAGATCCAATCATTTCATCATGACCACAACTACATCTCCACAAAGGAATTGGTGTACCCCAATATCTATTTCTAGAAATTGCCCAATCATTCATATTTTCTAACCAATTTCCAAATCTTTTTTCACCAACATACTCTGGATACCAATGTACTTTCTTATTTTCTTCAATAATTTTATCTTTAAAAGCAGTTGTCTTAATATATAAACTAGGTTTTGAATAATAAACAAGTGGTGTTTTGCATCTCCAACAATGTGGATAGTTATGTTCCATTTTTTGCTTTTTAAATAATTTATCTTCTTTAGCTAAGTATTTAATTATTTCAACTTCTAGATTAGGATCTACTACTAATCTACCTTTCCAAGGACCTTCTGTATAACATCCTTGTTCATCCACTGGATTTAATACTGGTAAATCATATTTTAATCCCACTTCGTAGTCATCTTGACCAAAAGCTGGAGCAATATGAACAATACCAGTACCATCTTCCATTGTTACATAATCAGCACAAGTAATATAAAATGCCTTCTTATTAACTTTTAATATTGGTAATAATTGTTCATATTCTCTATACTCTAAATCCTTACCTACATACTCTTCTACTACTTCAAATTCATCCCCTAACACCTTGTGTGCTAGCTTTTCTGCAACAATAAAATGATATCCTTTTGATAAACACTTAACATATTTTTCATTTGGATTTACACACGCTGCAACATTAGCCATTAAAGTCCAAGGAGTTGTTGTCCATACTAATAAATAAGTATTTTCTTCATCTTTCAATTTAAAAGGAACTGTAACAGTATTTACACTTATTTCTTTATAACCTTGTGCTACTTCATGACTAGCAAGACCAGTACCACATCTTGGACAATATGGTAAAATTTTTAATCCATCATATATTAATCCTTCATCAAAGAATTTCTTTAGAATCCACCATTCAGTCTCAATATAATCATTATCATAAGTAACATAAGGATGCTCTAAATCAATAAATTGACCTATTTCTTCTGTAAACTTTCTAAAGGCTTCTTCATTTTTCCAAACAGATTCACGACATTTTTCATTAAACTCTTTAATTCCATATTTTTCAATATCTAATTTGCCAGAAAAACCTAATTCTTTTTCAACTTGAACCTCTACAGGTAGACCATGAGTATCCCATCCTACTTTACGTAAAACCTTATAACCTTGCATGGTCTTATATTTACAGAAAGTATCTTTTAATAATTTAGCTAAAATATGATGTACTCCTGGCATTCCATTAGCAGTAGCAGGTCCATCATAGAAAACAAAGTAATCTTTTCCTTTTTCAATACTTTTATCTAAAACTTTATTCTTTTTCCAATAATTACTTATATTGTTTTCAAATACATGAACGTTTTCTTTAGATAATTCCTTAAATTTCATATTATCCCTCCTTAAAATAAAAAAGATAGAATATCTATAAGGACGACTTTATTCGTGGTACCACCTTAATTCATAGAAAATTCTATCTTAAATACTATAACGCGTAACCGTATTTATCTTATCCATAAATCGCATCTTGAAAGTGATCTTAGTTAAATACTAGTCTGTCTTTTTTCACCAATCAAGACTCTCTTATAAGACTGTAACCTTAACTACGTCTTTCGCACTTGCTTTAACGAAATCTAATATATCATACATTTTTTTCTTTTTCAACTATTTTATGCCATATGAATGATTGCCATACCCTTCCCTTTTACCATATCTTGCATAATAAGTATCTAATTCATTATTTACATACATGGCAACATTATTAGTTTGAGCAATATTATCTAATACTTCTTTTTTACCTTCTCTACGATAATAAGCAAAAATTCTACAAGCACTATTTAAAATTTCAGAATCATTTAATATTTCATACCCTTTTTCTACTCCATGATTAACAAGATTATTAAAAATAATTACTGCTTTTTGATCATCAGACATACCAGGTCTAAAGCGATCACCTAATTCATTACTTGCTCTTGTATCTTTTTCTCGATGATATATAGCAACATTTACTATGTTTTTTAATAATTCATTCTTTATTCCATCTGCACCAATGGAAGCCATCTCATATCGCAAATTGCCTTGCCTTGTATAATCATTACACATACCATCACTAGCATACATTACCTTTTGTAATGCATTAGCTGAATAATCTAATGCTAATTGTTCTAATTCCAGGTACGTTATTTTCGATTCCTGAACTTCATGATAATATGCTCTCATATATGCACCCGTTGTAAATGAAGTTGCTCTATCCATTATATCTAAATTATTCATATAAATTCCCCATCTCTATAAATAGTATTATACTAGAATTAAAAATTAAATTCAAATACATTTGTATATTTATAAATATATTTTACATATTAATAATGGTGAATATTATGTACTATTATTTAAATATTTTTTTCTTATTCTCTATTATTGGTCATTTTATTGAAAATTTTGTTTACGTTCATGTAGATAGTGGTATTCTCTTTGGATTTTGGACTCCCATTTATGGATTTGGAGTTGTTTTAATTTTAATAATTAATCATATCTTAAAAAAATTAAAAGTTAATAAATATATTTTCCCATTTGTATTATTTGTTTTTAGTGCTATTTTTTTATCCACTTTAGAATATATTGGAGGAACAATCATAGAAAATTTATTTGGTAGAGTATTTTGGGACTATTCCTACGAACAATTTCATATTGGAAAATATACATCATTAAAAATGTGTCTTCTTTGGGGAGGTGCCAGTATATTAGTTGTCTATTTACTAAAACCACTTCTAGACAAATTTATAAAAAAAGTACCAAAATTTATTACTTACATTTTAGTACTTTTGTTTATTATTGATGTTATTGTAACTTTTATTAGTTTAGGAAGCAATATTACTCTAACACATTATTTAAAATAATTACCTTATTTTTTGACATCTCCTCTAATGAAGCAGTAATACCTTCTTTACCAAGACCAGAATACTTCCATCCTTCACTACTGATTTCAACCATATTATTTAAAGTTGAACCATTAATAACGACATTTCCATTTTTTATAAGATCTGCTACTTGAAAAGCCACACTAATGTTATTAGTAAAAATACTTGTTCCACATCCATAAGCAGATTGATTAACAATATCTATTGCATCATTTATATTTTCATATTCTATAATAGATACCACTGGTCCTAAAATATCTAAATTAGATGCAACAGGCATATTTCTATGAACATCCGAAATAATCGTTGGTTCATAAAAGGCTCCACTTCTACCACCACCGATTACTAGCTTGGCACCCATGGCAATCATATCGTTTACTTGTTTCTCTACTTTTTGAGCATTTTTTTCACTAATTAAACATCCTAAATCAGTATCTTTATCATTAGGAACACCAAGTTTTATTGACCCAATTTTTCTAATTAATTTATTAATAAATTCTTCTTTCAATGATTTATGAATTAAAAATCTTTTATTACATGAACTTAATTGTCCCGCATTGTAAAATCTTCCTTTGGCAGCTTCTTCTACAGCTAAATCAACATTGCCATCTTTACAAAGAATAAAAGCATTATTACCACCTAAACTTAATACCGTTTTACTTAAATTTTTTGCTGCTGCTCCCATAACTCTTATTCCATTAGCAGTAGAACCATTAAATGCTACTACATTAACATCAGGATGCATAGCCAAAGCTTGCCCCACTGTTTTTCCATCACCGTGGATTACTTGAACAACTCCCTCATATACTCCTGCTTGTCTTAACATATAAATAATTTTGGTTATAGTCAAAGGTACTTTCTTGCTAGGTTTTACTACTACGGCATTTCCCATAATTAAAGCGCTAACTATTTTTTGAGACAATATATCAAACCTAAAATTATAAGGTAATATAACTCCTACTATTCCAATTGCTTCTCTTTTAGTAAATTGAAAAGATTTATCTCCTGACATTTCTAGACTTGAAGATATAGCGGTTCCGTATAAATGTTTAGCACGCTCTACACAAGCTAAAACTGTCTCCTGTAAATTTTTAAGTTCTTTTAAAGACTCTTTTAGAGCTTTGCCACTTTCCTCGGATAAAACATTAGCTAAATTTTCTTTTTCTTCCATTATAATTTTAGCAAATTTAGTTAATATTTCTCCTCTTTCATAAATTGGTGTCACTTCCCAGTTAGGTTGAGCATCTTTTGCAATATTAACTGCTAATACTACATCATCTACTGTTGAATTAGGAATAGTATCGATTAAGCTCTTAGTAGCAGGATTAAACACTTCTATAACATTCAGATTAGAGGAATCTCTCCAATCATTCCCTATTAAATTCTTCATAATGCGCTCCCCTTTATCATTCTTAAATGTATCCTCATACGATACCTTATTATAATTATAACAGGAAAACGCAAATATGAACATAGTTTTTTTTATTTTTATTACATTTTTTCATCTTCATATAAATTATTAATATATGAATAATTAACTACCTCAAAAAAGTCATTAAAATAATCTTCTTTTCTATTTTGATGTTTTAAATAGTAAGAGTGTTCCCAGATATCCATAGCCATTATAGGAACTAAACCATACCTATATGGACTATCCTGATTACTAAGAGCAACTATGTCGATATCTCCATCCTCAGTTAAAACTAAAAACACATACCCAGATCCTCTAAATTCCATTGCTTTTTTTATAAATTCTTGCTTAAAATTTTCATAATTACCATATTTACTGTCAATTGCTTCCTTTATACTTCCCATAGGAAGATTATTTAATGATGGATCCATATTTGAAAAATAAAGTTCATGATTTACTACTCCGCCTAAATTATATAATATATCTTCTTGATCTTCTTTATTAAATTTATCTATGTTATCAAATATAAATTCTTTATCAATAGCAAAATTAAAATTATATTTACTTAATATCTCATTTAATTTATTTAAATAATTCATGTAATGTTTTCCGTAATGAATCATTATGGTTTCTCCATCAATATATGGTTCTAATTCATTAACAGAATATTTTAAACTAATTGGACTGTACATTTTATCACCTAATATAACTTATGAATAGTACATAACTATGTTGATTAATTATTTAAATGTTTAAGTATTAATTTTTTATTTTCCAATAATCTTTCGTTATTAGGAGACATTTCGATAGCTTTATTTATATATTCTAGTGACTCAATAAATTTTTGTTGATAAAAACAACTTAAAGATAGTAAATCATAAATTGTATAATCCCAACTAAATGGTTCATTGATATAAGTTTTTTCATGTTTAATAATTTTTAAGGCTTCTTTACAATAAGACTCTACTTTATTCCAATTACTTAATTTATATTCTAATAATGCCATTTCTACATACGGATCTCTTAAATATGGTGCTTCTGCAATCGCTTTGGATAACCACATTCTAGCTTCATCAAATCTTTTTAATTCAATATAACACCTAGAAATAAAACGCATAGATGCGCTTCGTTCATCTTTCCACTTAGCTTTAGATAATGATAAATGACAAATTAAAGTATCAATTGCTTCATTCCACTTTCCATAATACATATATTCTCTACCTAAATAATGCATATTTCTATCGTCTGTAGGATCCTCTTTTACTGACAATTTCAATAAAGGTAAATAAGAACTACGGGACTTTTGATTGTCAGGATAATGATCTAAAGTGATACTATCAATTACTATTTTATTTTCGTGATTATTTCCAGTATATTCTAGTACTTCATGAACTGGATGAACCCATTTATAATTGTTTCGAGAATGAATTTTTTCAATATAAAAATTTACTTTTGGATTATCAAACTCATCAAAACTCCAATTATAATTATAGGATGCTCTTGTTGTGTCATTTGTCCATTTAGTTTCTAATTCTTCTCTCCACCCTTTTCTAAATACTTCATCTAAATCTGTACAAACACAAATATCAATATCTCTAGGTAACCATTCAAGTGATTTATTTCTAGCTATATCAAATCTCCATGGTATAATTTGTTCTTCCTTAACATTAACACCTCGCTCTTTTAATTTTTGAACAGTATTATCTGAAGAACCAGTATCTAGTACATAAATAGCATCCGCTTCTATCATTGAATCAACCCAACGATCTACAAATTTTTCTTCATTTTTAGAAATAGCATAAACGCATATTTTGTATTTTTTACTCATTTAATAACAACTCCTAGTTTAATGTATGACAATAAAAAAATAATTATCATAACAAAAAACTAGCATTTATAAAAATAGATTATTGATAAATCCAATAACCTATTTTAAATGTTAAATTCAATTTACATTACCTAATCTAATAACTGTTATAGTAATACTACTAAAAATAAAACCAGAATTCTCTACTAAAACGTTTAAAGTAACAGGAACATCAGTTACCTCAATTAATCCCTGGAAAGAAATAGTATCAGTTTCTAAAGAAGTAAACGTTTGAGTAGCGCCTATACTACTAATTGAACCATTAATAGTTAAATAAATAATAATTGAAGCTGGTAAAGTAGTATTAGGTAAAGGAGCTACACTACCACTAAATAATACTTGATAAATTCCATTACCAGAAATTACAACATTAGGAGAGTTAATACTATGAGTAATCAACTGTCCAGATACCACAGTATTAATATTAAAGGACAATGGTTGACTAGCAATACCAGGTTGTGGAGCTATATCTACAGTTGATAATGATTCAGGAATAACACTAGTTCCTGCTGGCCCAGTTGCTCCTGTTGGCCCTGTTGCTCCTGTTGGTCCGGTTGGTCCCATTGCTCCTGTTGGTCCCGTTGGCCCTGTTGGCCCTGTTGGACCTGTTGGACCAGTTGGTCCCATTGCTCCTGTCGGTCCGGTTGGACCTACGACTCCAGTCGGACTCATAATATAACAAATTTTTGGGAATTTTTTATCACATCTATCAAAATTATTGCTTTTTATTTTATATCATCACCTTTCAATTTTAATGTATGTAAACTCAATATAATAGGTACATTAATTTAAAACTACTGAATTTATCAGTAGTTTATTTAATTTAAATATTTAATTAATTCTAGTTATGGAAACTGATGCAGCATAAAGATCGTTAGGAACTAATTGAAATGGTACCATTGAAGAATTTATGAATCTGAAAGTAGAATTAGCTGAAGCATTAAAAATTGCATTACCATTGATTGTACCTGTATCACAACAACCTAATCTATTGTGAGTAGAAGAATGAGCTATCAATGAATCAAATGGATATACTTGATGCAATTCTATACCTAATGGTCTTTCCTCACAATTTTCTAAATCTTTAGAACGACTTCTTACATTAACCCACCAATGAATTATATATTGACCATTACTAGGAACTTTAAACTCTCCAGAAGTAGGATCGTAAGTAATACCATTTGCTAGATTAGTAGTACTGAATTTAATTGGTTCGGCAGTTTCAACAATAGGTTCGGTTTCTTCGTGAACCATGGCAGCTTCATTAAATGATGGCCCCGTTGCTCCTGTTGGACCAGTTGGTCCGGTTGGACCTGTTGGCCCTGTTGCTCCTGTTGGGCCGGTTGGTCCTATTGGCCCTGTTGGTCCCGTTGGCCCTGTTGGACCAGTTGGTCCCGTTGCTCCTGTTGGTCCGGTTGGACCTCCTGATGGTCCTGTTGGTCCGGTTGGACCTGTTGGACCAAAACAAAATCTACTACAACAATTTTTTACTTTACTACATTCTATTTCTTTGTAAATATTTTCATCAAAATTATTGTTCATCTCTTACCTTCCTTTCTATAATAACTTATGAGCGATAATATTTTTTATCTATAATAATAGACTATAAAAAATTAAAAAATAGTAACTTTTAATTTAAAAGTTACTATCTAATTTATTATTTATCTTCAAATTTTTTATAATCAACTTTACCTATTGGAGTTTTAGGTAGATTATCAACATATTCATATTCTTTTGGTAGAGCGTATTTAACAATATTCTTTTTTGCATATTCTATAATATTATTTTTTACTTCTTCTGTAAGTTTTATATTCTTCTTTAAAACAATAATTGCTTTTGCCACTTGTTGTTTGATATCATCTTGAATTCCGACCACAATTGATGTTTCTATCAAAGGATGTTTATTATAAATTTCTTCTAAATAATTTGGATAAATATTACATCCATTCGAAATAATCATTCTTTTCAACCTTGTTTCAAAATAAAATATTCCATTCTCATCCATTCTGCCTAAATCACCAGTATGAAGCCACTTTTTACCATCTTCATGTACTCTTATCGTTCTATAAGTTTCACTTTGATTGTTTAAATACCCCTTCATTACTGTAGGACCACATATACAAATTTCTCCTATTTCATTTACATCTGCTGTAATATTAGTATTAGTTTTTACAATTTTATACAAAGTATCTGGGAACGGAATCCCGATACTTCCTTTTTGATAATCTTCAACCAAACTAACACAAGTAGCAGCAGTTACTTCTGTAAGACCATACCCTATTCTAATTACAGCATTGGCACCATGTTCTTTTAAATATTTTTCTGCCCTAGTTTTCAAATCAATATTTAAAAAATCGCCACCTGATAAAACACATAAAACGCTTTTTAAAGCTTTCTTGCTCGCTTTTTTATCCTTTACCATGATTTCTAGTAAAGAAGGAATCACTGGTAAAAAATTAGGTTTAGTTTTTTCCACAATTTTGTTAATTTTCTTTACGTTCAACTTAGGAATCAAAATGCATTTCATACCAATAGATAATGGAGTATGAATACAAATTGCTAATCCAAAGCCATGAAAAATAGGCAAATATGACAAAATACTATTTCCTGGATCAGTGTTATCAACCATTAAATCACAATGTTTACTAACAGCATTAAAACAAAGATTAGTAAGAATTACACCTTTAGGTTTTCCGGTTGTCCCTCCACTATATAAAATAACAGCATCATCATCTTTTCCTTTTTTCTTAAAAGTATCAATATTTTTATCATTACCTTTAGTTAAAAACTTTTTCCATATAAGAGTATTAGGTTGTAAATCATGTGCTTTATTTTTCTTTTTAGTAGTAATGTTATAAAGAGTTTTCATAACAACATTCATACTATTAGCAATAGGAACTACAATTGCTTTTTTTACTTTAATATTTTTTAATTTATAATATACAAAATCGCTAATAAAAATACATGTTGATTTTGTTCCTTTTAAATATTGCTTTATTTCATTTTCACTAGATAAAGGATGGATGATATTAGCTATAGCCCCTATTTTATTAATAGCATAAAAAGTAAAAATAGCTTCTGGGCAATTAACCATACAAATTGTTACATAATCATTTTCTTTAATTCCAAGTTTATTAAGAGATATTGCCACTTTGTCTATTTCATTAATCATTTGCTTATAAGTATATTTTTTACCAAAATACTCTAAAGCATAATTGTTAGGAAATCTACTTGAAACATCCAAAATTTTTTCATATAAAGACCCATCAAAATAATCAACATGTTCAAAGTTTCCTTTATAATATTTAAGCCACGGTTTATCAAACTTATCTACATTTCGTTCTTTTTCTTCTTTTTTTGAGTTAAACATTAATAAAACCTCCTTTTAATTTTATTAAATTACATAAGTGGTGCAAATAATCTACATATATCTTGAAGAACCCTCGTTACAAAATTTCCTTTGCAATCTTCTATCGTTATTTCTTTACAAACTTCAAGAGTTTTAAGAAAGTCTTCTTTCATATCAGCAATACAATTAGCATCATATATACAACTACCACATTCAAAATGTAAATATAAACTTCTAAAATCTAAATTCGTAGTACCCATAGTAGCTATTTTATCATCTGATACAAAACTTTTTGAATGAATAAAGCCCTTAGAATATTCATAAATTTTGACTCCTGATTGTATCAGATCTCTATAATAAGACCTTGTTGTAAAATGAATAAGTTTTTTATCTGCTCGATATGGTACTGTAATTCTAACATCTATTCCACTTTTAGCGGCTAAAACTAATGATGATACCATACTATCATCGATTATTAAATAAGGAGTATTTATATAAATATACTTCTTAGCATTATTAATTATATGCAAATAAACATGTTCGCCAATATTTTCCTTATCCATAGGACTATCTGCATAAGGTTGAATATATCCATCGCTATGAATAGAACATTTTTTATTTTGCCAAGGATAGTAATCAAGATAATTTTCATGAGAACTTTTGCATATGGCCCATTGTTGTAAAAACATCATTGTAAAACTCCACGCTGCTTCACCTTTTATCATTATTCCTGCATCTTTCCAATGGCCAAACCTTTCATAAACATTTATATACTCATCAGATAAATTTATTCCTCCAGTAAAAGCTACCTTCCCATCAATAATAGCAATTTTACGGTGGTCTCTATTATTTTGAATAGATGCTAAAAATGGTCTAAATTTATTAAACACTACGCATTTTATACCATAACTCTCTAGTCGTTTATTGTAATTATTAGGGAGTAATAAAAAACAACCCATATCATCATAAATAATTCTAACTTCAATTCCTTGTCTTACCTTTTCTTTCAATATTTCTAAAATGCTATTCCACATTAATCCTTCTTGAATGATAAAATATTCTAAAAATATATATTTTTCAGCTTGTGCTAATTCTTTTAATAACTCTTCAAACATCTTTTCCCCAGAAGATAAAAAAGTAGTTTTTGTATGTTCATAAATTGGAAAATTAGCAAAATTCTGTAAATAACTAATTAAAGGAGCAAAATCCTTATGATCTTTTGATACCTTTTCATAATTGTCTTTAGGAAGTAAAAATAGCTCTTTGGATTGTTCATCAATTACGTCTATTTTTTTAGAGAAAGCTCTAGTTGATGATTGAAATTTAAATAACAAATAAAATAATCCCCCAAATACCGGAAATAATAATATCAAAAATACCCACGTTAATTTATATGCACTTTTATCTTTTTTTGCCACTATATGAAGAGCAACTAATATACTTATTAATTTTAATAAAACATTAATAAGCAAAGAATTACTCCCGCTAATTATAAAATAAATAATTAAAAGAAATTGTACTAATATTAAAAATGCTACAAACATTCTTCTTTTAAATAAATCTCTAAACCACTTTTTTGTCCTATTCATATGATCCTCTTCTTTTCTATCTTAAATACACAAATATTATACTATACTTTATTTTTTTTATCTATAATAACAGTTTTTTTCATTTAAATTTCATAAAAAAACAATCAAATAAATTTGATTGTTTTCTTAACTACCTAATTGATTCAATATATAATAAGTTCGGTATCTGAACTAATTAACTAATGGTGCCGATTATAGGATTTGAACCTACGACCTATGCATTACGAATGCATTGCTCTACCAGCTAAGCTAAATCGGCATACATATACATTATACAAATAAAATTTATCAATATCAATTATATTTTAAATTAATTAACATATATTTTAATATAATAAAGGATGTGTCTAAATGAAATTGATTGCAAACCAAAATCTGTTTCAAAGCAGTGAAGAATTTTTAAAGCAAGTAGCAAGAAATATTGACTATTTAGAAGGTGTATTAATAGAAGTTACTCTTACGAAAGACGGAGTTCCTGTTATTATTATTCCTTATACTTCCACTACTTTAAGTGCACAAGCTATAAAAAATATTCAAACTACTAATTTTAATGATATTAAAAATTATGATTTGGTAACACTGGACAATTTTTTGAATTCTTTAGGGCAAATCAATAATAAAATAGTTATTAATTTTGTTCCAATTCCTACTACACAATATGCACAAAACCTTGAATTAATTAATCAAATCAACCAACAGCAAGTAATTAATTTATATAATATTTTAAATAAATATCCTTCTTTAAATATATATTTATCAAGTATTAGTCATGCTATTATTCGTCAAATAAAACAAATAAACTCTAATAGCAAAATAGGAGTAATATTATCTGCTTATGAAACTAATTATATAGATGTTGACTTCTATATCTTTTCCCCAGAAATGCTTAGTTATCCTATTTTAAAACAACAATTAGAATTCAACAAAGAAGCAATGATCTCATCTAGAGGATGTGAAGAAATGATGATTATTTATAATTTCTTTAATAGTTTTTCATCAGATATGGCTAATAATATATTTAACAGTATTTCTTTTATTAGTGATTACCCTCTTATTATTTATAAACTCTTTAATTAGATTTATGTTTTTTTACAAATGGTTCTACATGAATTAAAACTTCTTCTACTTTATCAATTTCGCTTATAATATCTTTTTCTAAATTGTCTGCTATTTCATGGCTTTTATTAGTGACCATTTTTCCATCAATATATACTGTAATTACAATGATATACTTATAACCAATAGGAATAGAATATAATTCTCCTATTTTTTTTATTTTTTTATAACTTTTTATTAAAGATACAATTTTCTTTTTTGAATCAATATCAATTGAGCCATCCATTAAAACATTATAACTTTCAACAAATATCTGTAATCCTACTCCAAATATCCATATAGAAATTCCTATTCCAACTAATCCATCAAACCAAAATATATTTACCTTAGTTAAAAGAATAGCAATTGTAGTGAAAAAAGTAATGACACAATCATTTCTATGATCAATCATATTAGCTTTTAGTAAAATATTATTATATTTTTTATATAACTTTTTGGTATATAAATATAGTCCAAATTTAACAACAATAGTAATGATACAAACTATAATTAATCTCCAAGAAAAAATCAATTCGTTTTTTAATATTAAAGATAAAACAGCATCATATAACATTTTCAACGCTACTATCATCATAGAAATACTTATAAACATTGAAAAAATATATTCAGCTTTGCCATGTCCATAATTATGCCCTTCATCATTAGGTACACTAGAAATCTTATTACCAATCCATGTCATAATAGACGCAAAAACATCTCCAGCACTATTAAGAGCATCTGCTATCATAGCTTGACTTTTACTAAAAAGTCCTATAAAAATCTTAATAACAAATAAAAATATATTACCAATAACACTCAAAACACTAACCTTTTTAGCTACATCAAATCTATCCATATATAACACCTACCAATTGTTATAAAAAAGAGACTTAATAGTCTCTATCTATCTCATACTTAATAATATTACCATTAATAGCATTAATTTCGTAATTATATTCAACATTATTATAATAGAATTCCACTTCATATATTGGTGTATTATTTTCAAAGTCAAATTCAGTTCTTTTCCACATAACATTATCAGTTATACCTGAATGATTTAAAGCAATTTCTTTTGCTTTAGAACTACCAATATAATTATTAGCATTATTGCTATTACCTTGATTATTTCTATTATCTTTCTCTATTCTTATAATTTCTTTATTATATGCATTTATATCTACCTCATATTCCATATCATTAGTAAAAAATTCTAATTCATAAATAAGTATTCCATTTTCTAAATCTAACTTGTTTTTAGTAAAAGTTACATTACTTACACTCAGTTGTAAAGAATTTAAAACAACATCTTTGGCTTCTTCTAAAGTAATTTGATTATTAGAATTATTTTCAATATTTACACCTTGTCTTACATCTTTTTCTACTTTAATGACTCTACCAGTAGTCATATCTATTTCCACATCATATTCATAATTATTATCAAAAAATTCGAATTCATATTTATTATCATCTCGATCTTTATTAGTAGATGTAATAGTTATATCTTCTCTTATCGTATTAGTATTTTTTAAAGCAATATTTAAAGCTTCTTCTTCTGTTATTAAAGTTTTTTTATTATTAATAACTAAAAAGATTACTACAACTAATAAAAGAACAGCAATAATTGTTATAATAATACTATAAATATTTTTATTTTTCATATAGCACCTCTTATAAATTATATAATACAATTTATTATATTTCAATAATATCTATTTGTCTAAATAAAAGAATTTATTGATATCAACATCTTCTAATGTAAGTAGCTTTATTTTTTTATCAATTCCTCCTGCATATCCAGTTAAATTACCATCTACACCAACAACTCTATGACAAGGTATGATAATTGATATAGGATTATGACCAACGGCATTACCTACTGCTTGCGCTGACATTGATTTTTTATTCATCTTTTTAGCTATTTCTTTAGCGATCGCTCCATAAGTAACAGTTGTTCCATACGGAATATTACACAATATTTTCCAAACCTCTTGTCTAAATTGATTACCAATAGGTTCAAGTAATAATTCAGAAATTTCAGGTTTTTCCTTATTAAAATATCTATCTAACCAGTTTTTAGTTTTTTTAAAAATTTCTAAATTATCATTCTCAATCACTTTTTCGTTTTTATAATTGAAAAAATACTTTTGTCCTTCGATCCACAATCCTATTAAAGCTCTTCCATCTGAGGCTAATAATATATTACCAAGTAAAGATTTATAATAACTTGTATATATTATATTTGAATTCATAACTATCTCCTTATAAGTATATATACATCATCTATATTGTTAAAATAAAAAGCCGAGATACACTCGACTAATTTACTAATGGTGTCCCAGGAGAGATTCGAACCCCCGACCGATGCCTTAGAAGGGCATTGCTCTATCCAGCTGAGCTACTGGGACATGTATAACCAAATAACGATTTGATTATACACCAATTATTTTATAATTTCAATATCTTTCAAATTTTTTTTCAAAATTTCTTCATTATCAACCTTAAAAACAATCTCATTGATATCATAATTATCAAAAACAGAATAAGAAATTGAGTAAACAACTTCTTCTAATATCTCTTTATCATCCATAAAAATACTAGTATTAAAATTCAAAATCATCGTATCACTATCTAATTCAAAATTAATTAGCTCTGTATTTTGATTTAAATAACTAACTAAATTAGGTTCATAAATATAACTACTAGATAGATCATCTATGATTATATTTATTTTTTCTCTGTTATCATCTACATATTTAGTAATAGGAACATAATATTTATCTCCCTCTATTTCTTCAATATAATAAATAACAATTTTCTGAATATCTTTTCTACCAGTTATATCATATTTTTTATTAATACCATAATCTTTAGTAAAAATTTCAGGTAAATTCTTATCTACAACTTCAAAAATATCTTTACCATCCACTTTAATTATAACTCCATTAACCCCCTCTATTTCTAATAAAGAAAATGTTATTGATTCCAGCATTTTTTCTATTTTATCATCACTTATGCTCAAAATATCATTAGAAAAATTGACATTAATAATTCCTTCGGTATGGAATATATCTAAAATTTTAGTTTTTTTAGGAATAATACCATTTAAGCCATTAGGTAACAAATCACTACTAGAATCAATTAAATCATTTAAAATACTCTTAGCTTTTTCTGCTAATTCTTTATCTTTATCAACTACTGTTGTAGCTTTAACTAATAAATCATCATTATTTAACAAATAAATATTTACTTTTTCAATATTATCAGAATATATTACTTCCATATTACTCTTAGATTCATTTTTATTAGATACAATACTTGAAGGCATCAAATAAATTGCTAACAACAAACAAACAGTTAAAGTAGTTATCATTATTTTCTTTATAGCTTTTCTTTTTAGCATTTTATCACCTATAAAATATTATGAAAACTATTTATTTTTATTCATCCAAAGATAACTCATTCATCCTTAAAAGTTCTACAACTGCACCTGCTCTTCCTTTAACTCCTAATTTTTGTATAACATTAGAAATATGGTTTCTTACTGTTTTTTCACTTATCTCTAATTTATCGGCTATATCTTTTGTACTCTTATTTTTTATCAATAACTCAAAGACTTCTCTTTCGCGAAGTGTTAGTATCTCTTTAATAACAATTACCTCACTTTCTTTTATGTATATTTTCTCATAGTATTCTATGATAGTATTTTTTTTAGTTGAGGGTATTAACCTAAACAACAAAAAACGTCTTAAAATAAGACGTTTACATTATTCTTTTATCTTCTTATATGAGATAGCTCCTACTAGTCCTACTACAATGATTCCTCCTATTACCATATACATCGTATTATCACTTGTCTTTGGATTCTCTACTTCTTTTTCATTATAAAAGTCTAGCGTTAATAACAATCCATACTCTTCATCTAACTCTATTCCTTCTGTACTTGGAAATATCTCAAATTCTAAGGCCTCTTCATTTAATATGTATCCTTCTACTCCTCTTATCTCTTCTAATTGATATTTACCTGGTTTTAATGCTTCTGGAGTTATAAACGTTCCATCACTATCTGTCTCAAAATATTCTAATACTTTCTTCTTCCCTGTTGATAAAGTTATCTCTTGACTGATGTATTCATTTATCTCATTCCCA
The DNA here is from genome assembly GCA_944372315.1 of uncultured Bacilli bacterium. The sequence goes on along the minus strand of CALVYX010000044.1, from coordinate 9,907 downwards.
TTCTCATCTTCTAACCATTTGATTTTAAATCTTACTCCAGATTTAGCTATTATCTCTTCTGTTTCCTTATCTCTTTTTACTACTTTTACTTTCGCTGAATATGGGGCATTCGCTAATACATATTTTAATATCTCTCCTTCATTCTCTTCATTGATTTCTATTTCAATTGGTTCTATTGGCTCACTTGTTCCATAGGGTTCTTCTTGTTTTAATAAGTATTTACCATATGGTATATTTCCACTTATCGCAAATCCATCTTTATCTGTTACTAATGTCTCGATTGCTTCTTCTTGATTCTCACCAAATAATGGATATAATCCAAATACCTTATTTGCTTCTGGAGTTAGTTGTCCTGTTTTATCACTTGCTTCTACTTTTACTATTTGTATCCTTGCTGTTATTAATTCTTCTCTTGATGTTACTTCTTGTACTGTTCCTATATTTCCTTCTGTTAATTCAACTATATAGGTGTCTGGATCTAATAAATATCCTTCACTTGCTTTAATCTCTTTTATAATATACGTTCCTATTGGTAATTTTCCTTCATGTTCTGTTCCTTTAGTTGTTGCAAATCCGTTCTTATCTGTTATTAATTCAAAATTTGGATATTCTACTTCTCCTTCATAGGTTACTTTATATACTGCTCCTTCTAATGTAGCATTTCCAGTAAAATCTTGTGATACCAATGGTAATAATCTTATTTTCTGTAACTCTATATTTCCACCTTTAGCACTTACTGTGAAGCTCTTTTCTACTGTTGGTAATTTTAATCCCAAACTTATAATATCTTGTGCTTCATCACTTGTGTATACTACTCGGTTAATATTATTAGAACCTTTAAAATTCTTGGTTATTGTTATTTTTACTGTACTATTAGTATTAAATCTTATCTTTAATTCACTACTTGTTTGACTTACTATAGTAGCATCCTTACTGTTGGATACTTTTACGGTATAATTACTAAAATCTCCTTTTACTGTTACTACTTCTCCTGCTGAGACACTGCTTGGTATGCTTATTTCTGGCATCTTTTTGGCTTCTTCTATTAAACTTTTGATCTCTTCTACTTTTCCTGCTACATCGTTGGTATCTGAGTCAACCATGTTATCTCTATCTGTATACCAAACTACTTCTAATCCTGGATAAATAGTTTGCCATACCAACTGTTGAGTTGCATCATAATAATTTATATCACTATGATCAACTGCTGGTGACTGATATCCAAAATAAGATATCCATGCTAATTCATCAGAATAAATTCTTGCATGTTTTTCAGCATCATATTGATGATCCGTAGTATAAGTTAATTCATCATAACTTACTCCTATTCCTGGCTCAATACAATAAATTGGTTTACCATTTACAAGAAAGATCTTATGACCTCTATCTGTATCCGGATTATATGGTCCTGTTCCACTCCAACCTGGTGTATAACCTAAAATATCAGAATGAACATCCGCTGTTATATTTGGCCAATAATATCCATTCCCTGTTGCAGCACCTTTTTCCACTCTAAGTGTTGCCGTAGCTGCATTTACAAAACTAAGACTACATATTAGCAATAAAACAATTCCTATTAAAAATTTATGCTTCATTAACTTTTTCATATTACCACCCTATCCTAACAATACTAACATATCACACTCATCAAAAATGTCAATAATTTATAAAAATAGAGTGTTAAAAAAACTGTATATTAGTGTAAAATTAAAGTAAAACAAAAAAATAGTTGATTAACTATTTTTCAAATTTAACTGTTATATGCATTTTTTCTTGATAATTGCTTTGAATACTTCTCATAATCTGATTAGCCAAATTACTATCATGTTCATCTTTTATAGCTACTACAGTTATTTGATTACCATCTATTTCAATAAAAGAATCAATTCCTAATTCCGTTTTTAATTTAGCTTCTAAAGATTCCTCTTGTCCAGATAAAAAATTAAGATATTTTAATTCTTCAAAAGCTTCATTTTTTTCTTCAATAGTAGCTTCTTTACTAGTAAGAAGTCCTTCTAAATCAGATTTTTTCATTGATCGCTCTTCTTCTAAATTAACTCGCATAGCTACTAATAGTTCACTTTCTTCAACTTCAGCATTTACTATTTCTGTTTTTTCTTGATTATTACCTGTTTCTTCTTGATCATATAAATTATTATTGGTTAATAATAATTCATTTGGCATAGTAATATAATAAACACTTAATACTAATATTAAACTAAATAATGTTAAAAACCATAAACTTTGTTTATTTATCATATAAAAGTCCTCCCTAATGAATACTATGAAAATAATAAAAAAAAAGAACATAAATTTATGCTCTTGATACATATTGCGAATCTTTAGTAGAAACGATAATAGTTTCTCCTTCATCTATAAAGATAGGTACTTTTATTTCCATACCAGTTTCTAATGTAGCATCTTTCATAACACTACTAGTAGTATTACCTTTCACTGCTGGTTCTGTTTTTATAACTTTCATTTCTATTTTATCTGGTAAATTTAATCCTAAGATTTCTCCTTCATAAGAAACGATAGTGACATTGATATTTTCTTTTAAAAATTTAACATCATCACCAAGGGAACTCTTATTTAATTCAATTTGGCTATAATCTTCCATATTCATAAAATAATAAACATCACCCATAGAATATAAAAATTGCATATCTTGTCTATCTATTCTTGCAGTTTCAATTTTAATAGCCGAATTAAAAGTATGTTCAATTGTTGCTCCTGTTCTTAAATTTTTTAATTTTGTTCTAACAAAAGCAGCACCTTTACCAGGTTTAACATGTTGAAATTCTAAAACTTGAAAAATATTATTATCAAGTTTAATCGTTATCCCTGTTTTTAAATCATTAACATTAATCATATTTTATCTCCTTTCTAGTTGTAATTATTTCTTTTCTTTATGAGTTGTATGTTTTTGACATTTTGCACAATATTTACTAATTTCTAAACGATCTGTTGTATTCTTAACATTCTTTTCAGTACGATAATTTTCTTCATTACAAACTGTACAAACTAGAGTTTTTCTTTGTCTATTACCAACCTTTGCCATACTATCCCTCCTCGTTTTCTATTGGTATTATATCAAATTTTTTTAAAAATGCAAAAGATTTTTACTAATTTTATCTATTAATATAAGAAAAACAAAGATAAATGTTAATTAAATAATAGTTTGGGTATATTAATAATGGTGATAATATGAAAATAAGATTAGGATATGTGGCCATTAGTAAAAGTTTAGATAATGTTACTTCATCACATGCTTTAAACTATACCAATTATGAAAAAAATAAAGATATTAATAAAATATATGAGGTAATCAATAGAAATCTAACAGATTTAGACAAAATTCTTAATTACAATATCAAAAATTCCATTCATTTTTATCGATTAACTTCACATTTAATACCACTTGCTGATCATAAAGATGTAAATTTTGACTATATGAATAAATTTTCAAATGAATTTCTTCAATTAAGCAAATTAATCAATGATAATCATATGCGAGTAGACTTACATCCTAATCAGTTTGCCGTTTTAAATAGTACAAAAAAAGAAGTTGTAGAAAATACTTTTAGAATCCTTGAATATCAGTATAATCTATTAGAATCTCTTAACATAAAAAATAAAATTATTATATTACATATAGGAAGTAATGCATTTGGAAAAAAGCAATCAATAGCAAGATTTATAAAAAATTTTAATCTACTTCCTACTCATATTAAAAAATGTATTGCTATTGAAAATGATGATAAAATATTTAATATTTTAGATGCTTTAGAAATAAGTAAAAAGCTAAATATTCCAATTGTTTTAGACTATCATCATCATATCTGCAATAATGATAATATAAATATAAAAAATTATTATAAAGAAATTTTTAATACTTGGAAAAAAATTAATCCTAAAATACATTTTTCTTCTCCTAAAAATAAAACAAAAAAAGATCTAAGAAGCCATCATGATTATATAAATGTCGATGCCTTTATCAACTTTATCGAAAACATAAAACATTTAAATTATGACATCGATGTTATGATCGAAGCGAAAGAAAAAGACGAAGCCATGTTTCGTCTAATTAGAAATTTAAAATATAAAACTAACTATAAATTTATAGATGAGACTACTTTCGAAGTAAATTAATATCTATTTTCTACCTAGTTTTTTTACTTTGAATTTTTTAAATTCATTAGAACTAATTATTTCTTCTTTAGTTATTAATCCTTCTTGTAAAAATATACCCATTGTATTTAAATTAAGAGCTTCAATTAATTCGCTTTGTGCTCTAGAATTCATTGTACTATTTAACTCATTTAATCGGTAAATAATTGATTGCAAAAGATCATCTGTCCTAGACATAAATAAACCTCCTTTTAGTGAGGTTTATTTTATCATGAATTTATGAATTGTCAATTATCATTATATAATTCAAAAAATCTAGTGGCAATTCTCCTTGAAATTCTATTATTTCCATAACTCATATAACTACTATTACTATTAGGATTAACCAAGTCAGGAGAAGTTACTGTTAAAGTCATTACTGGATTATCATAAGGAGCATAACCAGAAAAAGTTTTAGAAAGCGTTTCTGTATCTACTTTTCCATCACCATTTGTATCTAAAAAAGATTCACTTGTCCCTGTTTTACCAGCAGGATTATCAATATATCCCATAATATTAATACCAGTTCCATAACTAACTACTGCTTTTAATCCTTCTTGAATTCTTTTTATATATTCAATATTATCTAAAGTATTTAAAACCTTAGGCTCTACTTCATACTTTAATTCTCCTAATTCATCGTTATCACTTGAATTATATACTTCTTTCAAAAGATGTGGCTGATATCTTTTACCATCAGATGCAATGGTATTCATATATTGCGATAACTGCATAGTAGTATAGGTATCATATTGGCCAATAGCAAAGTTAAGAAGTAAATCAGGACTATCGTTGTTACCAACATTACCAATGCTTTCTACTGGTAAATCAATACCGGTTTTTACTCCTAAACCAAATTCATTAAAAGTATCTCGATACTTTTTAAATACATCATTATTAATGACGAATTTTTTATTATAACCATAATCAAATCCAGCTAATTTCATAGCAATTTTAAATTGGTAAACATTAGACGACTGAGCAAGAGCGGTAATATCATTAATGTAACCTAAATTAGTCCAAGAACATTTAGCGGGAACCGAATAAAGTTTGATACATTCATCTTGCTGATACTCTCCTATTTTGATAGCATTATTTTTATATCCTACATACATCGAAGCTCCTTTTACAATACTTCCAACTGTCATAGGACTAGTAACAATGCCTGGTGTATAGTCAACTACTTCTGGCTTACCATTTTTATAAACAACTTGTTTCCCACTCATCGCTAATATTTCACCTGTGTTTGGTTGTTGAATCACTACAAAACTATGATTATAATATTCAGTACTTGCTTCACTTTTAATATTTACAACTTCTTCTGTTAAAATCTTTTCTACTTCCATTTGTAAATTAATATCAATAGTTAAAACAATATCATTACCTCGTTTACCTTCCGAAATTAAAGATAAATCATTACTATCTTTTACTAAGTATGTAGCTTTTTCTCCTCTTAAAATATCTTCGTACTGTTTTTCTAAATAACTTACTCCAACTAATTCATCTAGTGAATATCCTTTACTTAAATATCTATCTTTTTCTTCTGCTGTTATAGTAGAAATGTTTCCTAAAATAGTCCTAAAAACCTCACCATATGGATAAACTCTTTCCCAAGTATATTTAACATCAAATCCGTTTAATTTATCGCTATTTTCGGCAATGTATGCATATTCTAAATCCGAAATATTCTCATCTTTTATAACTTTTTCTTCATAAGAATAACCTTTATTCATCAAGTAATAGATATAGGCAGCATCTTTATCTTTATTATCATATATTTGTAAATCTTCATCAGTAATTCTAGATATCTGTAAATAATAAATATCTCTGTTAGTTAATTTTCTATTTTGCAGTTTAATCCATTCTTCTTCATTTATTTTAGCTCTGGCTAAATCAGGATTATCAGCAATCCAAAATTCTTTAAAATTAGTAATAGTTAACTTAGAACTATCAATTTTTATATGTTTTAATATTTCATATGCTGCTTCAATTTCTTCACTTGTTGTTACCTTATCCGGTTTTTTATAATAAATAGTAGGAACCGCTCTATTATCAACTAATAAATTGTAGTTACGATCATATATTCTTCCTCTTGGGGCACTCTCACCATAAACCACCGTCTTGGTTAACTCTTCTAAAGTACTAGTATAATAATTGCTATCTACTATAATTATTTTCACTAAAGATATAATTACTAAACTAAAAATTAAAACAATAAGAAGCTCTATAAATTTAAATCTATTCTCTACTTTATTTTTTAAGGTTACTTCTTTATATTTTTTGCGCATAAATATCACCATTATTAGTTTGTATAATATTTCAAAACTTATAGCATATATTTTTATGGGAGGAACTTTATGTACGAATTTTTAATTAAAGAATATGTTGATAAGTTAACAGAAGAGGATATAAAAAAATATGCTAAAGCGTATAGTATTGATGTAAATGACGAAGAAGCTAAAATATTATATTTATATGCTAAAAATTATTGGAAAGAATTCTATCATAGCGAACCACAAGAATTATTAGAAGAATTAAAAGAAAAACTACGTCCTAATACTTATAATACTTTATATAAATTTTATAAAGATCTAAAAAACAAGATTAACAAATAATCTTGTTTTTTAATTCTGGATCAAAATTTTTATTTCTTATCATTTCTATTTCATATTTATATGGTGGTTTTTGTTCAACCCATGGAGTTTCTAAAATTTTTGGAATATTTTCTAATTTTTCATGGTAAATAACTTGCATTAAATTATCAAAACCTATGGTACCAAAACCAATATTTTCATGTCTATCTTTATGAGATGATAAAACATTTTTGCTATCATTCACATGAACACACTTTATATAATCGATTCCTATTGTTTTATCAAATTCATCTAACACTTCATCAAATCTGCTTATATCATATCCACCATCATTTAAATGACAGGTATCAATGCAAACTCCAATATTATTTTTATTTTCAATACCATTTATTATCTTTTTTAACTCTAAAAAATTACGTCCAATTTCGGTACCTTTTCCAGCCATGGTTTCCAATAAAATAGTAACATTTGTATTTTTTAAAATAATATTTAATGCATTAATTATATTAGATATTCCTACTTCTACACCTAGACCAACATGACTTCCAGGATGTAATACTAAATATTTAATTCCCAACTGTTCACATCTTTTAACTTCTTCTTTTAAAAAGCGAATAGAAAAATCATATTTGTCATCTTCTTTATTATTAGCTAAATTGATAATATATGGTGCATGAACTATTACTTTAGAATAATCGATATTATTATTCTCCATGATTTCTAAAGCCTCTTTTGTAATACTGTCATCTATTTTAGAACGATTCGTATTTTGAGGGGCACCTGTATAAAACATAAAAGTATTAGCTTTATAACTTAATGCTTCGCATAAACTACCTAACAACTGATCTTTACTATTAAAAGAAACATGAGAACCTATTATTAACATAAAATCACCTAAACCTATTTTAACAAAATAAAAAGATGAAGTAAATATTTCCCTCATCTTAATTATTACTCTAAAGTACAACCTCCAGGTAATGCTATTTTAGCAGTTGTTCCTGTTTTAATACCTGGTTTACCACTAAGATCAATTGAATAGTTACCATCAGTTCCAGTAATTGCTACAATATTAGTCCCCTCTTTTAAATCAGAAATTGTAACTTTATCAGGTTCACTTAAATCACTACCGAAACCAGTTTCATCTAAAGCAGCAACATGATATTCAAATCCACCATTATTTTCTTTTCTAGTAACTACCACATAAGATTTAGTTTTTACATATGGTCCAAATGGTGATTTTGAACTATCTCCACGTTCTAACTCCAAACAAGCAATAGGTACTACTAAATATTCATCAGTAGAAAATGTATATGGCTCATTATAAGAGTTAACCTCTGGACTAACTGCATCTACAAATTTAGACAAGTTAGTTGCATAAGTATCCTCACGTGATTCTTGGATATATCTACTTACAGCAGGTACAGCAATAAGTAATAATACTCCTAATATAATAATTACTGCTAATAATTCAATTAGTGTAAACGCTTTTTTGTTTAACCTCTTCATTCTTATATCCTCCTTAATATTATACTTAAATATTACCACAACGGGTATTTATAGTCAATCTGTTTTACGACAATTTATAAAAAACTTTTTCTATGGAAGAAGCACCAATAATAGATAAGACTTCACTTTCATTGGCCATAGTACCACTACTTTCAACAATCCCTAGACCGGTATTGACATCAGGACCTTGTTCTACTAAATTAAAACGATCCCCACCTGATAGTGATTCTGAACTAACTAAATTAATTCCTCTATTTTTATTTACAGAATTTTCTTCTGTATTAGCACAATCAATATCACTACAAGCGACTAAGTGAACATAATATTTATACTCTGTAATTTCGTCTTTAGTTTCATTGACAATAGCCACAAACGATCTAGTAGGACTGTATTCAGTATCATAAGGTGAAGATGAAACATCGTTCGTATTTAAATACTCTAATGTTAAAATAATTGCTTTATCAGTACTAGGATATTCGATATCAGTATTACTTCTTAATGTATATTCAGCTTGAGTAACCATCGTTTTAGCATTTTCTATAAAAGTATCTTTTTTATTACGATCTAACATGGATAATACATTAGGAACTGCTATTGTCATAATAACTCCTAAAATAATAACCACTGCTAATAATTCTATTAATGTAAATCCTTTTTTATTCATATATACTCTCCTATTCTATAAAAATTATATAACTATTAATATTTTTTTTCAATAAAAAAACGAAGAACAATATCCCCGTTTCTATTATTTATGTAACATATTTAACAAATTTACTTTAAACATATCTTTTTCTGGATTAGACTTAGAAATCATAACCCCTTTATAAGTACCAAGTTCAGCTCTATGACCTTCCTCTAAAATACCTTCGGGAGTAATATTAGTAAGAAGAATAATATTTTTATCTTCGTAAACAGTATAATGTAATCTAATTTCTCCATGAACTTTTGCAAATAATTCATCCGTAGGTAATTTTAATTCATAGGATTTAGAAATTTCCTTTTTATTTACCGCTACTAATTCTCCTAAAAAATTACCATTTCTTATTTCTGGGTAATATTCAAAAGTTAATTTTTTATAATCTAACATATTATATTTTCTTACAGTTCTCTCTTTTTTTCTAAAGTCATTTTCATTTTGATATTCAAAAATATATGATTGTTTCATTTTCATTCAACCCCTTCACCCTGAAATCTTGAACCCCTAATTCTCAAGATGCTTGTATTATAGCACTTTTTACGCAATTTGTCAAATTTTTTGTAAAAAAATTGTTTTAATACTTGACAAATTATACTATAATCATTCTAGGGTGATATTATGGAACGAAATTTCAGTGATATTGCAATCAAAAATTCAGGTAAGAAAAAAAATATATTAAAAATAACATTTAATATTATTTTCTCTCTAATTATATTATTTACTATTTTGTAACATAAATAGTATGAAGTAGTTATTGTGTAGTTGTTTTCTTGTTGTATTGTAGTTTGATGTATAAAATATCCTTGTTCATTATTGGATATTTTTTTAATATTAATAATAGTAATAATAATACTAAAAATAGCAAATAATATAATTATTGAGAAGAAGATATTAAATATTAGTTTTAATACACTTTTTTTCTTGACTGTATCTTTGG
>CALVYX010000043.1 GCA_944372315.1 uncultured Bacilli bacterium | reverse complement strand
ATCTGGATCGTTTTCATATCTATTATCTTCAATCAAATGATAAATATCCGTAACAGTATCATCTACACTAGATATTACTTCATTTAAAACCGGGGTATCTAAAATATTATCTTTCAATTTAGAGCCTCCCATAATACCTACATCTAACATAGGTTGATTCAAGATAAATACTACGATAAAAGCAATGATGTATCCTTCGATAGCACCTACGATAGCTCCTAATATTTTAGAAGGGATTCCTAAAATAATAGTAAATTTCAGTATTTTTTCAATAAATCCAGTAGCACTTAATATTAGCTTAAAAACAATCATAATTAAACTAAATACAAGTAAAAATGCTAACAATTGATATAGGATAATATTTAATACTGTAACTCCTTCTATTGCTCCACCAAATTTAAAAAATGGCAAATAAGGACTAAGAAAATCTGCAACAGGATTTTTTAAATAGAAAGATATAATAAAGACTAATAAGAATCCTACTGTCATTACTAATTCATTTAAAACTCCTCGTTTAAACCCTACTACTGCTGCACATAAAATGATTAAAATAATAACTACATCTATAATATTCATATACTTCCTCCTTATTATAGTATAATCAAATTATAACGATATATTAAAAAATAGTCAAATCCATCTATTCTTTATCTTTTATACTATTTTTTAATTCATATAGAAAATTTAATGCTTCAATAGGAGTCATCTCTAAAGGATTTATTTCTTTTATTTTTTCCTCTAAATAATTAGGTTCTTCTTCTTTTTCATTTGTGTCTAAAAAAAGTGAGGTTTGAACAAAAGATTGTTTTTTATTATTTTTATTTTCATAAATATCTAAAATTTCATTAGCACGTTCTATTAGTGAATGTGGTAATTTTGCTAGTGCTGCTACATGAATACCATAACTTTTATCTACAGCTCCTGATTTTATTTTGTGTAAGAATGTTATTTTACCATCTTCTTCAATAGCACTTACGTGTACATTTCTTAGATTTGATAAGTCCGCTGATAGACTAGTTAATTCATGATAATGGGTAGAAAATAATGTTTTAGCTTTAATTTTATCATGAATATACTCTAGTATTGCTTGCGCTAGGCTCATCCCATCATAAGTCGCTGTACCTCGACCTAATTCATCAAATAAAATTAGGCTATTAGGAGTTGCTTCTTGAATCGCATAATTAGCTTCTTTCATCTCCACCATAAATGTTGATTCTCCACTAACTAAATCATCACTTGCACCAATTCTAGTAAAAATCTTATCAAAAATTGGAATCGTACAACTCTTAGCTGGAACAAAAGAACCGATCTGAGCCATAATAACAGTAATAGCAAGTTGTCGCATATAAGTAGATTTTCCTGCCATATTAGGTCCAGTAATTAATAAAATATCAATACCAGAGCCCATAATTACATCATTAGGTACATAAGTAGACTTACTAACTTTCTCTACTACTGGATGACGTCCTTCCCTAATACAAATATTTCGGTCATTAGTAATTACAGGCCTTACATAGTTATTTTCTTCACTAACTGTAGCAAGGGAAGCCATCATATCCACTTCTGCAATAACTTTAGATACCTTTTGAATTTTACCAATAAATTCTTTTACATAATCTCTTATTTCCATAAACAACTTATATTCTAAATTAATTATTTTCTCCTCTGCTCCTAAGATAATATTTTCTTTTTCTTTTAAAAGTGGAGTAATAAATCTTTCACAGTTAGCTAAAGTTTGCTTACGATCATAGCCGTATTCATCTTTAATTAAAGGAATATTACTTTTAGATACTTCAATATAATAACCAAATACTTTATTAAATCCAACTTTTAAATTCTTAATTCCAGTACGTTCTCTCTCATCCTGCTCTATTTTTAAAATAAAATCTTTAGAACCACTACTAATACTCTTTAATTCATCTAATTCTACAGAGTATCCATCTTTAATTAACCCACCTTCTTTTACCGTAATAGGTGCATCTTCATTAATCGATCTTTCTAATAGGTCATATACATCATCTAAAGTATCAATGGTTTTAGGATATTTTATTTCTTCTAAAATTCTTTTAATATCTGGCAATACTTTTAAACTATTTTTTAATTGTAATAAATCTCTTGCATTTAAATTACCATAACTAATACGTCCTGCTAATCTTTCAAGATCATATACTTCATTTAAATTTCTAGTTAATTCTTCTTTTAAAATAAATTCCGTAAGAAGAGTTTCAATAATATCATATCGCTTATTAATTTCATTAACATCGGTAAGAGGATTTTCAATATTAGTTCTTAAAAATCTACTTCCCATCGCTGTTTTCGTTTTATCAAGTAACCATAGTAATGAATAAGTCTTTTCTCCCAATCTAATTGTCTCAGTTAATTCTAAGTTCTTTTTCGTATGAACATCAAATGTTAAATATTTATTAATATCCACTACTTCTACTTCTTGTAAATGAGATAAATCTCCTTTTTTAGTTTCGATAATATATTGTAATAAATGTTTAATCGTTGTAACTAATCTAATATCTTGAATATTCTTATATAAGTAATGATAATCATCTAGTTCACATATATCATCCGTAATCGTTACTAAAATTTGATAATTATCTCTTAATATACTAATAATTTCTCTATTTATTTTATCATTGACAATTACTTCTAAGATATTTCGGTTCACTATTTCTTTAATTAATTTATTTTGATCGTGCTCTACTATTAGTGCATAAAAATATCCCGTAGTAATATCAGCATAACTCACCCCATAACAATATTCAAAATCATATATATTACCAACGTAACTGTTATCTTTTTCATTTAAAATATTATCAATTCTAGTTCCTTTAGTAACTACTTGAATAACATCACGTTCCACCATCCCTTTAGAGTCTTTTGGATCTGTTAATTGTTCACAAATTGCTACTTTATATCCTTTATCAATTAATTTATTTAAATATCCAATATAAGAGTGATAAGGAATACCACACATAGGAACTCTCTCATCAAGTCCTGCATTTCTTCCAGTTAAAGCAAGTTCTAGTTCTCTACTACATATAACGGCATCTTCAAAAAACATTTCATAAAAGTCTCCAAGACGAAAAAAGATAATTGTATCATTATATTTATCTTTAATATCTAAATATTGTTGCATCATAGGACTTAATTTTGTTCTATCTACTTCACTTCGTTTCATGTGCTTCACCTACATAAATATTATACCAAAGATAGGTACTTTTTTCTAATAAAAAAAAATAAATTTGGAAGAAATGCCCAAAGTTTATTTTTTTGTATTCTATCATTTAAATTTTAAAAATAAGTAAGCCTAAATATTTAAATCTTATACAAATCTATAAATTTTAGTACCATAATATGACTATACATAATTTGTTGCAACTTATAAAATTTAAAAAATAAAGAACTTAAATAGTCCTTTATCTTACTTTACCTAAACTTTTTAAATGATATGCCCCTACTTCATCTTGAGTAAAAACATATTTATATTCTGTAAAATGCTCTAATTCTTTTTCTATATCTTCTTTATTTAACGTAGCAACACCATTTTTTATGGTTGCATCAAAGTTGTCAATAAAATTCTTAAATTCAATATTTTTATATAATTTAATTTGACTACTATTTTCTGGTGCTACTTGAAGAAAAGCAACTTTCTCATATATTTCTATTGTATTATCAACCTTTTTAGCTTCACTATAATAATTAATATACATTTGTTCACTTTCTATAAATCCACTAGAAAGACTTTCTTTTGATATTTCAATAGTACCTTCTGCATCGTTATATCTTATTAATGGGTAATTTGGTAAAGATGAAATATTTATCACATATGGTCTTACTTCACTAATATCTTTAGGTAAATCTTCTAAATTATCTCCAAAAACATCGCTTATCAATCTAATCACATCTAAACTATCAATAACATAACCTATTTCATAACTAATGCCATTATATTCTAATGTTTCATTACCGTTATACTCATCATAATTAGATATCTTACTTAATAATAACATCATAATTAAATTACTATCTAAATCGTTAACATCTGTCACAGTTTTCAAACGATAAATATTAGTTTCAATACTATTTTCATCTAAAGTTTTACTAATCTCTAAACTACCATTAGTTTTACTTATTAAACTTAATAAATTCTCTATTTCTTCATCTTCCATATCTAATTCTTCTTCTGTTGGTTTTGGGTCTTCTTCTGGATTAGAATTAGGATTCTCTTCATCGATAATTTCCTCTTCTTCGTTATCGCTATTGTTAGCTTTTCCCTTACTTTGACTTACGCCAATGGCAATCATTAAAACAATAAGAGCAATGATTACAATAATTATCAAAACAGCTACTATTTTTCCTGGTTTCTTTTCCTCATCCATTTTTATTCTCCTTTACTATCATCAATCTAGATTACTTAACTCTTTTATTGCTTCATCAAAAGTATCTACACCTATTATTTTTATATCATATCCTTTTTCTTTTTGCAACTGAATACATTCCTCATAATTACTTCCGTTAGGAACTATGAATACATCTGCTTTCTTTTTTACTGCTCCTAATAATTTATATTTCACTCCTCCTATTTCCCCGATGTTTCCTTCCATATCAATGGTTCCTGTTCCCACTATCTTTAAGCCATGAGTAATATCTTCTTCTGTTAATCTATTATAAATAGCTAAAGCCAAAGTAAATCCTCCGGAAGGACCAGTTTCTGTATCTTTAAAAGAAAGAGTGATTTCTGGATCTGTTTCGTAATCTAATAGATCAAAGAAAGCAAGACCAGTATATTTTACTCCTTCTTCTTCATAGATAGGAGTTGCAATGGATAATTTTTTATCTCCTCTTTTTAACTTTATATTAACAGTATCTCCTACTTCTTTTTGATTTACATATTCACGGAACAAATCAAGATCTACAGTATCCAAGTCATCAACACCAAGCAATTCATCCCCTACTCTAATATCTCCACTTGCCCTTTCATCTACAAAATATACATAGTAATGATGAGCATTTATTTTAAATTCTTTTTCTGCTTTTTGATACGCAACATAAATCGCTGATTGATTTGCTTCTTGTAAATACATCTTATCACGGTTATTAATATCTTCTATTGTCTCTTCTTCATTAATTTGATAACTATCAATTTCAATTCTCTCCCAAGTAGGAACAATAAAACTCAATAAATACGTAGGAATGGTAGCACGTAATTCTGATACATAGGCAAGATTAAAAGAACCTTCTTCAGGGTAACTATTTTCTATAGTAACACGATCCCCTACATCAATCGTTCCACCGGATACACATATATAGTAAGGTAAAGGGAAAGTCATTACAATATAAAAAGCAATTAAAAATATTATCTCTTTATAGTTTTCTTTTATAAATTTCTTTACTTTCTCATATATTTTATTGATCAATGAAATCACATCCTCATTTAATTATAACAGAAAGACTGATAATTATGAAAACAAAAATCACCAGTTTAATCATTATTATATTATTAGTAATTACTACTATATTATTATTAACTTTTCCAGAAGATGTAATGTCCTCTGTTAGTTTTTCTATCTCTATTTGGAAAGATACTTTAATACCTTCACTATTTCCTTTCTTTTTAATTTCTGAATTATTAATTCATTACGGTTTTATTGAACTACTTGGTGAAGCATTAAGAGGTTTTATGAATAAAGTATTCCACTTACCAGGAGAAGCATCTTTCGTCTTAATTGGAAGTTTAATATCAGGATTTCCTAGTAGTAGTAAATATATAAGTGGATTATTGGATAACAATAAAATTAATATAGAAGAAGCATCTTACTTATTAAAATTTAATCATTTTTCTAATCCTTTATTTGTCATAGGAACGGTGGGAACTTTGCTGTTAAACAATAAAAGTATTGGAGTCTTGATATTAATAGTTCATATATTATCTAACTTTATAGTAGCAATGATCTATAGACCTAAACATAATACTTATCAAAGTAGTAAATCATCTCTTGCCACAGGTATTTCTAATATGCATAAAAAAAGAATTAATCATACTACCACTTTTTCTTCTTTTCTTACTGAAAGTATTTTTAAAATATTTCAAACTTTATTATTACTATTAGGAATTATTACTAGCTTTTTAATTATTACTACGTTATTAAAAAGAATTCTAAATTTAGATAGTATGTCTTTTTCTATTTTAAGTGGTCTTTTAGAAATGACACAAGGAATAAAAAATATATCTTTATTAGATATATCTCTTAGTATCAAAGCTAGTATTATTACTTTTTTTATTTCTTTTGGGGGATTTAGTATTCACATGCAAGTAATCTCTATTTTATCTAATTATAAAATAAAATATTTACCTTATCTATTAGCTAGAATTACTCATGCTGTAATTGCTAGTAGCATTATTTTTATCCTATTAACTCTTGTTATTTAACCCCTGTAGTTACTACATCAATTACGAATTCATCATCTAAATCTTGATGCTCGATCCTTAATTTGATGTGATAAATTACACCATATTCTAAGTTATCTGCATCGATAGAAGAAGTTAAAATATAGTCATCTACAACATTAGCAAATTTAGGATCAGGATTATCATGTTTCACTCCACCATACAAAATATAGAATGTTGGAATCTCAAAATGACCATCCATTATTACATCTTCTACTACTTTTAACTCTTTTTCTTCTCCATCTAAAAATTTAATATCAATACATTGTTTAATAATCGAATTATCATTATTTCTGCAGAAATCAATGGAATCCACTTTACGATCCACGGTATCTTGATAAATATCTTGCGTTAATGTATTTTGTAATGTTAATAAATCTCTTCTTATGGATTCTTCTTGTTCTCTATTACGATAATTATTGACAAGAGCGAACATTGCTACTGCTAAAAACATGACTAAAGCAAAACTTAAAATCAATTCAATTACGGTAAAACCTTTATTATTATCCAACATCATAACGCACCTCTATGTTTGAAAATCTTCCATCATTAAACGCTACTATAATTCTATAATAACTATCATATCTACTGGAATATTTTCCATAATCAGGAAGATAATCCACATATTCTCTTAATGATCGATCAAAATCTTTATTATCTTTTACTACATTCTTAAAACTTCCTAATTTAAATGGCGTTACAATCACTTCTTTTACATTTAAATAATCTTCACTAAATAATTTATTACAATAATTAGGAGAAGTTAATAATGAACAAAGACGATTCTTAGTAACGACATCATCTCCTACTGTTTCGTTATAATTTTGATAACGATAATAACCATTATTACCTGAAATATGACTAGAGAATATACTAGTTAAATTAGCATCTTTATCAAATTCTCTTAAAAGCATTTTTCTAATTTCATGAGCCTTATATTTGGTATCAACATTATCATAATCACTTACACGCTCATAATCAGCAATTAATGGCAAAAAATTTGTAAATAAGAAGGTACATATACCTATTACAAACACTGCAACAATAATAGTTTCAACCATTACAAACCCCTGGTTGTCAATCTTTTTCATTTTTTCACTTACCTTTATTGATTATATCTCGAATCTATTATATAATAAATTAGAGTAAAATACTATAGAGAAAATAAAAAAGGGGCTAAAAGTATGGTAGAATACGATATACAACATGTACCAATAGTAGATATTGTTAACCAAATTATATTGTATGCAGCACAACATAATGCTAGTGACATACATTTGGATCCTAGGGAAGATTGTCTAATGATTAGGATGCGTATGGATGGACAATTAAGAGATCATACTATTATCCCAAAAGAATATGAACGTAATTTAACTACTAGGGTTAAACTTATATCTAATATGAATATTACAGAGACAAGACTACCTCAAGATGGTGCCATTAAAGGACGTATTGAAGGAAAAGATTTAGATATGCGTGTATCTGCTCTACCTACTAACGAAGGGGAAAAGGTAGTTATTCGTATTTTAGATTTCACTAAAAGTTTAACTGGAATGGATAGTTTAGGATTTTCTCCTAAGAATTATAAATTGGTTAGTAAAATGATGGAAGTACCTAATGGAATTATTTTAGTTACTGGTGCTACTGGTAGTGGTAAATCAACAACTACTTATTCCATGTTACAAGCTTTAAATAAAGAAGAAACCAATATTATTACAGTAGAAGATCCAATAGAAATGAATATTGAAGGAATTAACCAAGTACAAGTAAATAGCGATATTGGATTAACCTTTGCAACCGTTTTAAGATCTATTTTAAGACAAGATCCTAATATTATTCTAATCGGAGAAATTCGTGACTCAGAAACAGCAAAAATTGCCGTTCGTGCCTCTATTACTGGTCACTTAGTATTATCAACAATCCATACTAATGACTCTTTAAGTACAATTGAAAGATTACTAGATATGGATGTAGAACGATATTTATTATCTAGTGCTCTAACAGGTATTATTTCGCAAAAATTAGTAAGAACTCTTTGTCCATATTGTCGTAAAAAAAGACCTGTCACTCCTTATGAAGAGCATTTCTTTAGACGAGTATTAAATAAATATGTTCCTGAAGTATATGAACCAGTCGGATGTGAACACTGTAATCATGGTTTTAGAGGACGTATGGCAGTACATGAAGTTTTATACATAACCGATCATTTACGAGATGTTATAAGCGATCCTACCATAGATAAAGAAGAATTAAGAAAAATAGTTTATAATGGAAGTACTACTACTCTATTACAAGATGCATTGGAAAAAGTAATTGAAGGACATACGACTTTTAATGAAGTTGTACGTATTGTTGAAGTAGATGCCGACTTAGAAAAAAGTATTTCAACAGAAGTAGAAGAGACAGAAGTCAAATCTAAATATGAACATCAACCTAAAGATGAGTTAGAAATTATCGATGCTTATGAACTAGAAATTATTGATGCATACACAGTAGAAATAGAAATAATTGATATGTATGATAATATTTTATTAGATTAAATAAAATAAAAAAGCTTCACAAAAGATTGTGAAGTTTTTTAGTGCAAAAAATAACTTTTACTATTTATCTTTACTATAAATTAAAGGATTATCACTAATCATATACACCCTATTAATATTACTCTTTAATTTATCTTTTAACTCTTCAAATTGTTCTTTAGTATTTATTGTCCAAACCATAACCGCTTGTCTCTTATTTAATTTATTATTTACTATATCATTAGTAATGATATCCAAAGAAACAGAATAAAAATCAAACTCTAGATTTAATAAATCTTTATTCATTCTATTCACTAATACCCCAATAGGACGATTACTATATCTTTTTAAGTAATTAACAATATCTAAAGAAAAGCTTTTTAACCATATATTTAGTAATGGATACTGATTCACTATTTCTATCACTTTACTAGCTAGAATATCATTTTTTTCTCGTTCATCCTTTAATTCAATTACTAATAAAGTATCCGGACTAATTTTATCTAAAACTTCAGAAAGACTATTTACTGTCGATGGTTTTACTCTAGTACCATAATTAAATCTTTTTAATCTTCCTAAAGACATTTCATTAATTCTACCACTACCATTACTAACTCTATCAATATACTCATCATGAATAACTACTACTTGATTATCTTTAGTTAATCTTACATCAATCTCTACTCCATCTATATCTTCATGTCTATTTCCTAATTCTATCGCTTCTAAAGTGTTTTCTTTTATATTTTTAGACTGTAGACCTCTATGAGCAATGAGATTCATAAATACCTCCTAATCACTATAGTATTATATTCATGATCTCTTGATTGATGTCAGGAATACTTCTAAGTTGATCATCTTTTATACAACTAACATAACTCCAATTATATAACCCTACTAATTCTAAGTATGCTCGCTCTGCATTTTTTAAATGTTGTTCATCTTTTTCTGCTTTATCTAAAGAAGCTCTATTTTTCTTTAATTCCTTAGCATAAGCAAAAGGAACATGTAAAAAAATAGTAATATCAGGTTTAGGTAATCCCATTAACCAATAATTTAATTTGTCAATCCATTGATACATTTGAAATCTTTCTTCTTTATCACTAATTTTACTTCCTTGATGACCTAAACTACTAGTAACATAACGATCTAATATAACATAATATCCTTCTTCTAAATATTTATTAATTTCCGTAATATTATATTTAAAGTCTGCTGTATAGTATAAACATGATACTTTAGGATCAACCATGGTAGGCCCCTCTTCAAAATAACATTCAGCTATTTCTTCTTTTCCTAAAAACGGTCCACCAATGATTTTTCCAGTTGGACTCTTATAATTAGGAAAATCAAACATAACACATTTATATCCTTGTTTTTTTAAGTTTTCTATTAATAATTTACTTTGTGTCTCTTTACCAGAACAATCTGTTCCTTCAATAACAATTAATTTACCTTTTGTCATAATTACCTCTTTATATCTTTCTTAATAATTTTATTCCTTCAGGGAAATTACAACTTTGTGAACAGTCATAATCTTTAAAAGTACATCTTGCTCCATTCATATAATTTTTCATTTCTTCTTTTTTATGATGAGCTTGCTCTACTAAAGAATTATAATACTCATCTCTTGTTTCTTCCGTTTGCATTGCTACCTCTAGTTGAGCAGCACTACATAATCTTTCTTTCATTTTCATAACAAAGTTATCAAAAGTTCCTTGTTCACTAATAATTACTTTTTCACTTTGTGGAATACAGTTATATTTTTCAATTAATAATCTGGTATCATCTAACCATTCACTTACTAATAGTGGATCATCCGAAATGATTGGTGGAACAAAATATTCTTTATTCTTATCTCGCTCCATACTATAATAGATTGTTCTATGACGATGTGCTTGAGCAAGTTGGGCAAACGATCCTTTATAAACGGTAGAATACACTTCTCCAAACTCTTTGTGGTTATCTAATAAATTTTCTCCAAATATTGATAACTTACGATGTTTTCTATTCGATAATAGTCGCTCATCAATAACATTAACACGATATAATTCCTCAATAAATTTATTAATATGTGGTAACATTTGCTCATGCAAATTATCTTTTTTTCCCTCTATTCCATTATTTTTATAATCCATCATATAATTCACTACTCTATTTAATTGAGCTAGTGGAATAGTGTGTACCATCTCAGTGGGAATAGTAACAGGCATTAAATATCTACTATTTTCTTGAGCAAGTTTCATTATTTGCTTATCTGTTTTAATAGACCCATATTTTTCTTTTATCTTTATAAAGAAAATTTCATTCCATTTATTATACAATCTAATCATTTCTTCATTTAATACTTCATCACTTTTAATTGTAGTATACCTAAGGGATCTTTCACTGGTGGAATATTGGTGTTCATTATTTAAAATCATATTTAAAAACTTAGGACTATTTTGTAAATAAAGCCCAATGTTCACATGTTCAAATACACTTTGATGTTCTCCACTAGTAGTCCTATTTACTCTTCTAGAAGTTATGTCTTCTTGTTCACAAAATGATGCTAAAAGACCATCTTCATTATAGCAAATTCCTCCTATTTGTCCTTGATAAAGCATCGCTTTATTTAAGTTAAATGTTCCATCTTCCATTAAAAAAGATGTATGTGGTAACAAAGTTACTTTTAAATTACTTATTTCCATATTCTTACCTCCCCACAAATATTCAATAAGTATTACCCTATGACGTCATTATTATCATCAAATTCTACATTTATAAATTTTCTACTAGCCAAATAATCGCACATATGAACAAAACTCTGATATTTGGTTCTAGGAATTGGTAATACTTCATTACCATCAAAATCTTTATTCCATGCACCCATATGAGACTCGATCACTTCGCAAATAAATTCAATATCCTCATCATTCATTTCTAACTGATCCATATTATCTTTTATAAATTCTGATGCTAATAATGGATGTTCCACTTTAGTATATTGACTTTTTTCTTTACCTGATTTTAATCCATCATGAAGTATTAACGCTATAATCATTAAATCTTTCTCATGAAGTGTATATTTTCCTCCAATAATAGGGTTATTAAGTAATTCATAAGCCATTCTAACTGCTGACTTAGTATGTCTTACTAATCCCCCTTCTCCTAATGCGTATTTAGGATGATATTTACCAGTAGAGGAAGCTGGAACTTCAAAAAAATAATCTGGTAACATCGACACTAAATACTTGACATCTTTTACTAATTTTGGATCTTTAATATAACTATATTCTTTATTAAAAGCTTCTACTTTACTCATCACTGCCTCATTCATTATTACTTCGTTTGTCCTTTCTCTTTTACATAGATATCTAACTTATTATAAGGAATTTCTACTTTATGTTTATCTAAAGTATTCTTTAATAATTTTAATGTCTCTCTTTTTACTCCAAAATGAGTCATCGGTTTACAATCAATTACTATACTATAAACAACTGCAGAATCTGATAAAGAAGATACTCCTAATAATTCCGGTTCCTTAACAACATTTTCTATATCTTTAATATCTCCTTTCATTCCTTCTAATATTTTTTCTAACTTATCAATATTAGTATCATAACTTACATTAATATCAACTATTACTTTGGCATTAGCAGCACTATAATTAATAACTTCTGTAAAAGCACTATTTGAGATCGTCATAATTTCTCCAGTATAAGCTTTTATTTTAGTATCTTTTAATCCAATAGAAATAACTTCTCCTGTAAAATCTTTAATCTTAACAGTATCTCCTACAGAATAAGCATCATCAAAAACAGTAAACATTCCCGCTAAGAAATCTTTAGCAATATCTTGCAAAGCAAGACCAATAATAACTCCAGCAATACCTAAAGAAGCAAGAATACTAGTAGTATTTACGCCATATACATTTAAAATAGCTAGTATTACAATAATAGCAATAAAATATTTAATCAAGTTTTTAATAATTGATATTACTGTAGCACGTTTTTTCTCAGCTCTTACTCCACCTTTACTTAATTTTACCTTATTAAATTTATTGATAGAATTAGCAATAATACTATATACAATAACTCCTACCCCTATAAAAATAATTGGCAAATAAAATCTTTTAGAACAAATAAATTCTAAAATTATTTCTACCATACTATCATATCCTCCTATAAAAATTATAACTTAATTATTAATTAATATCAATAAATCTCTCTAATATTTGATTAGATAAATATAAATATTCTTTATTAATATAAAGATAATTATTATCTTTTTTTAAAACATCTTTTTTTATTAAGTCACTAATAGGAAAAACATCTTCTATTGTTTTACCATATTTAGAACTAAATTTATGCATATTCACTCCCTTTATTTTTCTAAGACCTAAGATCATTTCATTACTCATCTTTATGTTTATATCTTCATAATCTTTCGTTAAAACATATAATCCTTTATTATAATTATTAATACTTCTAGTATTAGTAATACGATAGTTATCAATATATCCCACGGCTCCTAATCCAAAGCCATAGTAAGATTCATTGTTCCAATAAGTTAAATTATGTCTTGATTCATATCCTTCTTTAGCAAAATTACTAAGCTCATAATGATGATATCCTAAATTTTCTAAAAATTTAATAATAT
This sequence comes from uncultured Bacilli bacterium, assembly GCA_944372315.1. The sequence goes on along the minus strand of CALVYX010000043.1, from coordinate 9,312 downwards.
AAAAATACATATTGGATTCCACTTCTTCATCTAATGATTTTACTTTATCAATAAATAATTTAGTATTAGGTTCTAAAATCAAAGAATAAATGGAAATATGAGGTACATCTAAACTTTGAAAAAACAATAAATCTTCTTTTATATCTTTTACAGTTTGTCCATAAAAACCATACATAAAATCAACATTGATATTATTAAAATATTTTTTAGTAAGCATTACTTTATCATATACATCTTCTTTCACATGATTACGATTTAAAAATGATAAAAATCGATCATTAACGGTTTCTATTCCAATACTAATACGATTTACTTGATTATTTTTTAATAATATTAGTAACTCTTCTGTTATATCAGAAACATTTACTTCAAAACTAAATTCTAAATTATTACTTTTTTTTATTATTTTTAAAATATTAAATAATTTAACCAACATATTTTTACTTAAACTAGATGGAGTACCTCCTCCAATATATAAAGTTTCTATGGTATCATTTTTATAATAAGTTTTTATTTCTTTATCTAAACTAGTTAAATACTTATCCGCTAATTCTTCATTATAATACATCTTACAAAAATCACAATAGGAACAAATATGCTTACAAAAAGGAATGTGGATATATAAAGATTTAGCATTCATCTTTAACATACTTCCACACTCCTTTATTTTTTCTTTCCTAAATTATTAATATTTTCATTTATTATATCTCTAGATACTTGATCTATGATAGCATGTTCTTTTTTATAAACAGTCAAATATTCTTCTAAAGTCATACCTCTTATATTAGCCTCTGATAAAGCATATAGTAGTGATACTGTATATTCATCTGTTACCCCTTTATTAATCATATCATACAAAGTGGATTTAGGTATCCCTGCTACTGTTCCTTCCTCGCCATAAGTTCTACCCTTTTCGATCATATCCACAGCTAAACCCATGGCTTGTTCCTTAGTCCAAGTAGGACCTCGTCTACCTAAAGAACCTCCTTTAATATTTCCTTGTCTAATATTATTCTCTTTTTTATCTTTTACTAATTGATATTTATCAGGAGCAATACTTTCTAATTTTTTTAAATGTAATTGTAACGTTCTTTTACTAATCCCTAAGTCTTTACTTGCCTGTTCTATTGTTACTTCATTATTTAAATAGTAATCCGCTTCTTTTATGATATCTTCATTACTTGCCATAATTATTCATCCTCCATACTAAGTACACTCATAAATGCTTCTTGAGGTAGTTCTACACTACCTATCTGTTTCATTTTTTTCTTTCCTTCTTTTTGTTTTTCTAGAAGTTTTCTTTTTCTGGTAATATCTCCACCATAACATTTAGCTAGTACATCTTTTCTTAACGCTTTTACAGTACTTCTTGCAATTACGTGATTACCAATTGCAGCTTGAATAGGGACTTCAAACATTTGCCTTGGTATTACTTCTTTTAATTTTTCTACCACACTTCTACCGCGTTTATAAGCAAAATCTTTATGAACAATCACGCTTAAGGCATCAATTACTTCTCCGTTTAATAAAATATCCATTTTTACTAGATCACTAGGTTTGTATCCTATTATTTCATAGTCAAATGATGCATAACCTTTAGTATAAGATTTTAACTTATCAAAAAAATCATATACTATTTCTGATAGTGGTAATTCATAATGAATATTTACTCGTACTGGATCAATATAATCCATACTTATATAGATTCCTCTTTTTTCTTGGCATAATTCCATAATAGGACCAATATATTCGCTAGGTGTAAAAATATTAGTTTTAATATAAGGCTCTCTTATTTCAGAAATTTTACTTTTATCTGGTAATTTATTAGGAGCATCAATTGTTAATAATTCTTTATTTGTTAAAATTACTTCATAGATAACAGAAGGAGCGGTAGTGATTAAGTCAATATTGAATTCTCTAGTTACTCGTTCCTTGATTATTTCCATATGTAAAAGTCCTAAAAAACCACATCTAAATCCAAATCCTAGCGCACTAGAGGTTTCTGGTTCAAACAATAGTGAAGCATCATTTAATTTCAATTTATTTAAAGCGTCCCTTAAATCTTCAAATTTTGACGATTCAATTGGATATATACCACAAAAGACCATAGATTTCATAGGTTTATAGCCTGGCAATCTAGATGATGCTGGATGATTAGCAAGAGTTATCGTATCTCCTACTTTAACATCAGATATACTTTTAATACTAGCACAAATAAAACCAACTTCTCCTGCTACTAATTCTTGTTTTTTTACTTCCTTAGGAGTATTAATACTAATATCAACTACTTCATAAGTAGCATTAGTCTCCATCATTTTAATCGTATCCCCCACTTTTACTTTCCCTTCTACAATACGAACCGATATGACAATTCCACGGTAAGGATCAAAAACACTATCAAAAATTAAAGCTTGTAGGGGATTAGAAACATCTCCTTTAGGAGAAGGAATTCTCTCAACTATAGCATCGACTAATTCTTTAATACCTTCTCCTGTTTTAGCACTAGTTAGTAGTATTTCATTTTCACTAAAACCTACTAAATCTTGTAATTCTTTTTTTACTTTAGGTACATCTGCATTAGGCAAATCTATTTTATTAATCACCGGTATTATTACTAAATCATTTTCCATCGCTAAATATAAGTTAGCCAAAGTTTGTGCTTCAATTCCTTGCGCTGCATCTACTACTAGGATAGCACCTTCACAGGCAGCAAGACTTCTTGAGACTTCATAAGAAAAATCAACATGACCTGGTGTATCTATTAAGTTTAAATAATACTCTTCGTTATGATAATGATATTTTAAGCTAGCAGTATTTAATTTGATAGTAATACCACGTTCTCTTTCAATATCCATACTATCTAACATTTGCGCTTTAGCTTCTCTTTTAGAAACGGCATTAGTTACTTCTAAGATTCGATCAGCCAAAGTACTTTTCCCATGATCAATATGAGCTATAATACTGAAATTTCTAATTCGTTGTCTGTTCATAATATCACCTTTTAATATTATAACATAAGCACTTTTATAAATCTAATTTATTCTTTATGTTTTTTTATATATTTGCTATAATTTAACTCAATGGAAGGTGTTATTATGGGGAATATTGTTTATCATGAGTTTCCAGCAGAATATCATAAAGATGATACTATCTTAATATTAGGATCTATCCCTTCTCCTAAATCAAGAGAAGAACAATTTTATTATGCTCATCCTCAAAATAGATTTTGGAGGGTATTATCAAAAATTTTTAAAGAAAGTATTCCTACTTCTATTCAGGATAAAAAAGAATTTTTAAAAAGACATCATATTGCTTTATGGGATGTAATTTATTCTTGTGAAATAGAGAAAGCGTCTGATACTTCTATTAAAAATGCAACTCCAAATGACATTAACTTTATTTTAAAAAAATGCCCTATTAAACAAATATTTACGGTAGGTAAAATTGCTACTAAATTATATAAAAAGTATTGCTATCCAAATACTAAAATAGAATCCATTTACCTACCTTCCACTAGTCCAGCTAACTGTGCTATGAAAGAGGAACAATTAATAGAAGAATTTAAAAAAATCATTGAACAATAAAAAAGATCTAGATGATCTTTTTATTTTTTTACTAAGCTGTGAATTAATTTGTCCAATTCTTTTCTCTTAATTGGTTTTGATAAGATCCTATTAAATCCTGTTCTTAAGTACATATTAATGGCTAATTTATCAGTGGTATCTGTCATAATAACTACTGGTGTATCAAATTCTTTGATTTGTTTTAGTTTATGTAGTGTATCAGTAGTACTTAATTTTTTTAATACGTCATCAATTAAAATCAAATCATATTTTTCATTTTCTCTTATTTTTTCTAGACATAGCTGTCCTCCATTAACCGTAATAATATTAATGTTATCATTAGATAATTTTTTAGATATGTTTTCTAAATTTTTACTATCATCATCCACTATCATAATATTTATTTTGTTTTCTTGAATTTGTTTATAGGTTTGTAATTCTTCCATTACTTTACTATCGCTATGATCCACTATTTTTTGATCAACTATCACCGTTATATTAGAGCCGTTTCCATCTCCACCTTTGACCACAATTGTACCTCCCATAGAATTAATTCTTTTCTTAATCTCATTTAAAGGTACTTCGTTATCATCATCTTCCTCTATTTTTTCTTCTTCTTTATTAGTATTAATAAGATATTTGTCAACTACTTCCGCTTTAATTCCTTTACCTGAATCTTCTATATTAATAATTAATCTACATACATCATACTTAACTATTGAATTAACATTTAATTCAATAAATCCTTTATCTGTATATTTAATTGAATTTGATAATAATGAATTTATTACTTGTTTTAATTTAATATAATCCCCATATAACTCTTCTGGCATTCCTTCATCAATATTAATTCTAAAATCTAAACTTTTACTCGCAATGGCGTTTTTATTTTTTAAAACAATCTCATCTAATAAATTTCGAACATTATATTCATTCTCAATCACTTTTATTTTATTAGTATCAACAGTGGATAAATCAAAAACTGAACTTAATGCATTCAAAATACGATTACTTAAATCATTAATTTCTAACAAATTATTTTTTAATATTTTTATATCATTTTCTTCGTTAGCAATATCACTCATATCGACAATACTTTTAAGCCGAGGTTTAATTTGTTGAGTAAAATTAAATATCAATAATGATTTATCATTATTGTATTTTTCCGATAAATCTTTCGCTCTATTAAGCTCTTCGATCATTCTAATATCAGGATTTTCAATTGTAAAATACATTAAAAATGTAACAAAAGTTTCCATTGAAGTCATTAACAAAAATGACGGATTTAATCTTTGCACTATAATTACAATGGTTCCAATAATCATAAATACAAACATAGGAAGATATTTACGAGATTTAATATTTTTAATATTATAACACAGACATATTACCCACGCTACTACACTAATTGCACCCACAATATAAGATAAATTAGCACTAGGTCCATAAGAATATATTTGACCATTTTCATTGTGATAATAAAGAGGTAGAGAAATAATCAAGAACAAACTAATAACAACAAAAATCATATAAATATTAACTAACTTTTTATGAGATCTAACTAATGTTTTAAAACTTTCATTATTTTTCTTAAATGAAATAACAAAAATATAAGAAGTCAATATACAGATCCAAACATGAAGATATACTAAATAAGATTTAGTAACTATGACATTAATAATTGGTATAGCATCCATATTAGTTACTGTAAAAATACTCATAATATCTAATATAATACCTATTAAATTAGTAATTATTAACGCTTTAAAAATCTTGTTTTCAGATGTTTCTAATCTTTGTTTATAAAAATAAACCGTTATTAATAATATGCTATAAAATAAACTAGCAATTAAAACAAACAAACTATTCATTGGGATCACCTCTATTATTACTACCTATAGTATAACACATAAAAAAAAGAAATAATCATTATTTATTATTTCTTTTACCTATTATAATTTTTTTACTTTTAATTTTTCATTAGACTTTCTATTAAAGAATAAATAACTAGTAGCAGGAATACATTTTTCAGTAATACCTTCTTTTTCTAGTACAACATTATTTCTTTTACCACATCCAGTTAATGGATATGCTTCATTATGATCTCTTACTCTTAGCAAAAGTAAATCACTAACTCCTGGATGACATTCACTATAAATACGATCAGCAATACTTCCCAATACTTTATCTATTGATTTTTTACTTTCAGGTTGTAATTCAATATGTGCAACTGGAATATCAAGATCGTTTTTATTTTTTACTGCCACTACTTCACATGATAAAACATTTTTTGTATCTTTTAAAATTGCATCTGCTACAGTAAATAGAGGAACTTTTTCACCAGTTAACAATTCGATTTCATTACCAATACGTCCTTTTATATGTACATCTCCATAAGTATCAATATAAGCCCAAACATTGTTATCTCCCCAGGTTCTACCATAGGCATCAGTAATAAAGAAATCTTCTGTTGCTTTAGGATTATCTTTATATCTCTTCATCGTACATGGAGAATTTGATACTAATCTTCCGTATTCGCCATATTTGCATTCCGTACCATCTTCTCTTAATATTGCTAATTCTGTTAGTTGGAAAGGAGTTAATCCACGCCCTTCCTTAGATAAAGAAATTTTATCATATAGAGCTTTATATAATTTAAAGAATAAACCTCCGTGTTCACAGTCTCCTCCCCCCATAGATAAAGTTGCTGTTATCACTGGTAATTTATCACTCCCTGCTTTTAACTCTCTTAATCCTTGATTGATAAATTTCTCTTCCCCAGGTGATGTTGCTTCTCCTACGGAAGCAGGAATTAATAATTCAGGTAATTTTATTCCTTTTAACTCTTCTTTTTCTTTGAAATCTTTGATCCCTCGTATCCAAAAACTTCTAGTAGCAGGAGCAAAACTTGGTCGATTGATAAGTAGACTATAGGCAAAGAAATCTTTATCATAAATAGGTTCCAATGCTACAGTACAAGTTTGTGATAATACATCAGAAATACTAGTAATTAAATCCGTATTAGAATGAGGTGGAATATGTGCAAGACCTACAATATTACGCATTTCAGGTAATCCAGATAAATCAGTATCATGAAATCTTGCCATCGTAATTAAACTACTATTGGTATGAACAATAGCTTTAGGGCGACCATTCTTTGTTGAACCACTAGTATAAGTAATAATAAATTCATCTTCTAATCTCACTTTAGGAGTTAAAAGAGGCCCTTGATATTCTTTATATTTTTCTAAAAATTCTCCAAAAGACAAAATAGTACTATCATCTTTCTTAAAATCATCTACTTTATTAATGAATTTATAGAAAGGATCATCATATTTAGCAAATGGATCTATACCATTTTTTAAAGAATCTGTCAAAGAAACTAATATTTTCTTTTCCTTATTAGTCTGTTCTATTACATCTTTTATTTGGCCATACTTATCATCAGTTGCAATAAACAAACTGGAATTACTTGATGATGCTATCTCTTTAATGTACTCTTTATCAAAATCAGCACCAAAAATATTAACTTTTGCCCCAATTAAATTTAAAGCTCCTAAAAAATAAATCATCTCCGGACAATTAGATACACACATAGGAACTTCATCCTCTTGTGTTACTCCCATTTCTATTAACGCTTTTGCCACCTTTATAACATTTTCAAACATCTCTTCATAACTAATGGTCGTCCCACGGTAAAAAAGGGCTGGACCAGACAAATTATCTTTATTACGCACAAGAATGTCCTCAATCCACGAATGATCTCGTTCTTCTTTAATTTCTTTCATTACTCTATCTAAATTAGTTTTTCTTTTTACATGTCTTTTTTGTACTGAAGGTAGATAAGAAGATAGAACCATTTTTCCATCTATCAATCCTTGTTTTTTTATTTTTTGTTCTTCAGAAATATTTTCTTCATTAAATTTTAATTTCATTTAAAACTCCCCATTTTTTTACAATATTTACTACTAGTGGTTATCTTACTTTATTTTATATTTTTTGTCAATTACACATTTATTTTTTCACGTTCTACTCTATCTTTTAAATGACGCATAGCTTCTTCAATATCGTTAAAATATATTGTTTCATTCTTTAATTTTTGATATGTTTCATTACCTTTTCCAAGAATTAATACAATATCTTTTTCTTCTGCCATATCAATAGCACGTTTGATTGCCATACTTCTATCTACTACAATTTCAAAATTTTTATGATCCTCTTTGATTTCACTAATCATCATATTAATAATGTCAATTGGTTCTTCACTTCTTGGATCTTCATAAGTAAAAATAGCATAACTAGCATTATCTACTACAGTTTTACCCATTAATGGTCTCTTTAAATAATCTCGTTCACCAGCTGATCCTATTACTACAATACTTCTATTAATATCTAAAGTATGAACAAAATTTAATAGTTTACTAATTCCATTAGGAGTATGAGCATAATCCACCATAACGTAAAAGTTTTGACCTATGTTAGGTAACATATCAAGACGTCCTGATACAAATAACTTATCAATATTTACTAATATATCTTCCATTTTTTTACCTGTTGCAAGACAAACTAGAATAGCACAAGCTAAATTATAGACATTAAAATCTCCTAATAATGGACTTATAACATTATAATCTTTATTATCATAATGATAAGTTATTAATGTTTTATCTGGTCTAATAGTAAAATCTTTTATTTGTAAAGTATTATCTTTCTCTTTCCCATAAGTATATATATTATGACAAATACAACTTTTTCTTACTGTCTCATATAATTCATCATCTTTATTTAAAATAGCATACCCATCTTTATCAATTTGTCTAAACAATTGACATTTACAATCAATGTAATTTTCAAAACTACCATGGATGTTTAAATGTTCTCTTGTTATATTAGTAATAGCCCCTATTTTATAAGTAATACCAGTTAATCTTTTTCTAAAAAAAGCTTCACTAGAGGACTCCATAGCAACATATTTACACCCTGCTTGAACAAATTCATCAAGATAACCATATAATTTATCTCCGTCTGGAGTTGTGTTATTTGTATCTTTGTTAAACTTACTACAACTTCTTCCATTAGTACCAATATAACCACAAATATCGTTACCTAATAAAGTTTGAGTAATAGTAGCAACACTAGTTTTACCATCCGTACCAGTAATTCCTATCATATTTAATTTTCCCTCTGGGTGGTCATAAAATAAGGAACAAAGTCTAGGTACTTCAGCATTGGTATCTTCTACTTTAATTACTGGAACACTTGTTTCTACATCACGGCTTACTACAAGCGCTACAGCGCCATTTTTAATAGCATCAGGAATAAAATCGTGCCTATCTGCAGTAACACCCATAGTACATATAAAAAGATCCCCTGGTTCTACTTCTTTAGAATTTATTTTTATACCTTTAATTTCAATCTCTGGTGCATTCTCATAAAGTTCACTTAATTTTTTCATTTCTTTCATCTCCATATATCATAAGTATACAGTAAAATGCATAAAAAAAGTAGACATTACCTTGAAATATACAAATATTTACAGTATATTATTACAAGGTGATGTAGAAATGAAATTAACATTAATTAATGCCAAAACTGATTTAGGAGTAATGGTAGACGGAAGTGATAAAGGACCTGAGATAATAAGTAATCACTTTCAGAATAACGATAAAATTAATAAAATAATAAGTATTAATAAACCTGATGTAATAAAAAGTAGGGATAAATTAGATTTAGAAAAAAATATTGATGC
>CALVYX010000042.1 GCA_944372315.1 uncultured Bacilli bacterium | reverse complement strand
TAATATTTATAGATACTCCAGGAATTCATAAACCCCAAAATAAACTTGGAACTCTTATGAATAAAAAAGCCTATACTATGATTGATGATGTTGATATTATTTTGTTTTTAATTGATGTTGAAAAAGGATATGGTAAGGGAGATTCTTTTATTTTAGAAAGATTAAAGGAACTAAATAAACCAGTGATCCTTCTTATGAATAAAGTAGATAAGATTAAAAAAGATAAATTATTGGAATTAATTAATCAATATAAGGATTTATATGGTTTTAAAGAAATCATTCCTATTTCTGCTTTAAAAGGAGATAATGTCAAAGATTTAATTGAAACTTTAAAAAAATATTTACCAGATAATGTTAAATATTATAGTGATGAAGATATTACTAATGTTAGTAGAAATTTTATTATTGCTGAAATAGTAAGAGAAAAAGTATTAAGATTTACTAACCAGGAAGTTCCTCATTCTGTAACTTGTTTAGTAGAAGAGTATAAGGAAGAAGAAAAATCTATTCATATTAGAGTTTTAATTATTCTAGATCGAGATAATTTAAAAAAGATCATTATTGGTAAGAATGGATCAATGTTAAAGAAAATAGGAACTAATGCAAGAATGGATATTGAAGAATTTTTAGGCAAGAAAGTTTTCTTAGAAACTTATGTTAAAACGATCGACAATTGGAAAGATCGTGATAAATATTTAACAGAATTTGGATTAAATGAATTAGAATAAGTATAAAAATCTTCTATTTATATCACTATATAATAGGTGATAAAATGGAAGATTTATTATGGAATTTATTTAAAAAGACTGGAGATATAAAATACTTTTTATTGTTACAAAAACTAGAGGTGGTAGCAAATGGAGATCAAAAAACTAGAGGGGATAGTAGTAAGCGAGACTAATTATAGTGAATCTAGTAAAATAATTAATATTTTAACGAAAGAGCTAGGTATCATTGGTGTTATTTCTAAAGGATGTAGAAATATAAAGAGTCGTCTTCGTAGTGTAAGTTGTAAACTTACCTATGGAAATTTTCATATTTATTATAAAAAGGATGGATTATCTACTCTTATTAGTGTAGATGTGAAAGATACATTTAGTAAAATAAAAACAGATATTTATAAAATAAGTTATGCTAGTTTTTTATTAGAATTAACTAATCAAGTATATAAACAAAATAATAATAGTGAAATATATGACTTATTTATAAGTGCTTTAAAAAAAATAGAAGAAGGTTTTGATCCGGCAGTTATTACTAATATTATCGAATTAAAATATTTAGATTATTTAGGAATAGGATTACAAGTGGATGGATGTAGTGTTTGTGGTAATGTGGAAGATATTGTGACTATTAGTGGTAAATATGGTGGGTATTTATGTAAAAATTGTTGTAACGATTCGCCTATATTTAGTAGCAAAGCTATAAAACTAATTAGAATGTTTTATTATGTAGATATTAATAAAATTAGTAAGCTTGATCTTCATTATGACACAATTAAAGAAATTAATAATTTTTTAGATGATTATTATGATGAATACACCGGACTTTATTTGCAAAGTAAAAAGTTTTTGAAAAACATCTCAAAATATTAAGAATGGTAATGCTTTTTTTATTTATAAAAATATAGTATTTAAAAAACTATTATTATTTGTTAAAATAAACATATATAAGATAAATAATAATGGAGGTAGCAATGAAACAAAAGAAAATAATCATAGGAGCATTATGCGTAGCAACATTCATTATGGTAGTAGGATTTGCAGCATTTAGTACAACACTAAACATGAATGGAACATCAAGTATTGAATCCAATTGGAGCGTAGTGTTTACTAATATAAGTGAAGTAAGTAAGAGTAGTGGAGTAACAATAAATAATCCACCAACAGCCAGTGGAACAATAGCAACATTTGATGTAGATTTAGAAAGCCCAGGGGATGCAATAGAATATCAAATAACAGTATGGAACCAAGGGACACTAGATGCAATAATAAGTAATATCAATGCAAGTGAGACAGGAAGTGATGCAATAAAGTTTGAGATAAGTAATATAAAAGTAGGAGATAAATTAGCAAGGAAGACAAGTACAACATTTAATATAAAGATAAGTTATGATGAGAGTATAACAAGTCAACCAGAAATAACAAATAATAAACTAACAGTAAATATTACTTATGTACAAGATGTAGGGCAAACTATTACACCAAGTGATCCAGAGATACAAGGCCCAATAGAATTAGTAGATGCTATATTAAGAGATAATGTAGAGCAAAGTGATTCTAATATAAATTTCAGTCAAATAAGTAGTGATACTAATGGGAAAGGATTATACTATACAAATGAAAACACAGAAGGAAATAAAACGACATATTACTATAGAGGAGCAGTAGAAAATAACTATGTAAGTTTTGCAGGATACTACTGGAGAATAGTAAGGATAAATGAAGATGGTTCTATTAGATTGATCTATCAAGGAACAACAACAAATGCTACAGGAAGTGCAGCAACAATAGGAAACAGTGAATTTAATAGTAATATTCCTGATAATGCCTATGTAGGATACATGTATGGAGAGACAGGAGTATCAACATATTCAGAAACACATGCAAATACGAATGATAGTATCATAAAAGGTGTAATAGACACATGGTATGAAGAAAATTTATTAGGTAATTATTCAACATATATAGCAGATTCTGGATTTTGTGGGGATAGGAGTGTGGCAAATGAAGCAGGTGTATGGCACCCCGTTGACACCACCTTAGGATATGGAACAAATGTAACACATTATGGAGCATATAATAGAATACATAATGAATATCAACCACAATATAGTTGTCCACAGAAAAATGATTTATATACTGTTAATAATGCCAAAGGGAATCAAGCCTTAGACTATCCAATAGGATTAATAACAGCGGATGAAGTAGCATATGCTGGTGGAAGTGCAAATTCTGAAAACA
>CALVYX010000041.1 GCA_944372315.1 uncultured Bacilli bacterium | reverse complement strand
TAATATATTTTATTGGAGGACAAACTATGAATAATAAAAATATAATAGGACTAAACGACGAAGAAGTAATTGCTAGTAGAGAAAAAAATGGTAGTAATAGTATTAAAATTAATAATAATAATAGTTTTTTTAGTTTGTTATTAGAGTCACTTGGGGATCCAATCATAAAAATTTTATTAATTGCGTTAATGATTAAAGTGGTATTTCTATTTAAAAATTTTGATTGGTTTGAAACTATAGGAATATTGATTGCTGTTTTTGTAGCATCTTTTATTTCGACTATTTCTGAATATGGTAGTGAAAAAGCCTTTAATCGATTACAAGAAGAAGCTTCTATGACAAAGTGTCGAGTTAAAAGAGAAAATAATATTTTAGAAATTCCTATTGATGAAGTTGTAGTTGGAGATGTTATACTTTTACAATCTGGAGATAAAATACCAGCAGATGGATATTTAATTTCTGGGAATATAACTGTAGATGAATCATCATTAAACGGAGAGACAAAAGAAGCGTATAAAGAAGGAATAAATCCATTTAGTAATAATATAACTGATCAAAATAAAGTGTTTAGAGGAACAGTAGTATATTCAAATGAAGCTATTATGAAAGTAGATAAAGTAGGAATAAATACAGTATATGGTACTCTTGCTAAAGAATTAGCGGAAAAACAAGTAGATAGTCCATTAAAGATAAAATTAAGAAATTTAGCTAATATTATTAGTAAAATAGGATATGTTAGTGCGGTATTTGTTTCAATATCTTATTTGTTTTCTGTAATTGTAATAAATAATCATTTTGATATGAATTTAATTAAGGAGACAATAACTAATTTTCCAGTTATGTTTAATTATATATTATATGCATTAACTCTTAGTGTTACAATTATTGTAGTAGCGGTTCCTGAAGGGTTACCAATGATGATTACTTTAGTATTATCTTCTAATATGAAACGTATGTTAAAAAACAATGTTTTAGTAAGAAAATTAGTAGGGATTGAAACAGCAGGGAGTCTTAATATTTTATTCACTGATAAAACAGGAACTTTAACTAAAGGAAAGTTAGAAGTAGTAGGAATATTATCCGGAAATTTAAATGAATATAGTAATGAATTTGAACTAAATAAATATCCTAAGTATTTAGATATAGTAAAAAAATCAATTTTTTATAATGCAGCTAGTTATTTTGATAATAAAGATAAAAAAATTATTGGTGGAAATATTACTGATAGAGCTTTATTAGGCTTTTTAAATACCTTTCCAACCGATAATTTACAAAAGATAAAAACAATTCCTTTTGATAGTAAAAATAAATATTCTGTTACAGTCATCAATGATAAAGAAAGAATTAATCTCATAAAAGGAGCGCCTGAGGTTATTCTTTCTCACTGTAATTATTATTATGATGAAAATGGTTTAAAAAGAGATTTAGCATTGAAAATAAGTTCTATTAATAAAATCGTTTTGGATATGCAGAAAAAAGGTATCAGAGTACTAACACTTGCAACTAGCAATGAATTTATTCCTAATCGTTTTAATAAATTAACTTTAGTAGGAATAGTATTTATTAAAGATGAGATAAGAAACGAAGCTAAAGAGGGAGTGAAATTAGTACAAGATGCTCATATTCAAACAGTTATGATTACAGGCGATAATAAAGATACAGCATTATCTATAGCCAAAGAAACAGGAATAATTAGCTCATCTGATGATATCGTTTTAACTAGTGATGAATTAAATAGTAAAACGGATGAAGAAGTTAGTAAGATATTATCAAACATAAAAGTAGTAGCAAGAAGCCTACCCCAAGATAAAAGTAGATTGGTAAGAATTGCTCAAAGCAAAGGATTAGTTGTAGGAATGACTGGAGATGGGGTAAATGATGCTCCTGCATTAAAAAAAGCTGATGTTGGAATTGCCATGGGAAGTGGAACAGAAGTTTCTAAAGAAGCAAGTGATATTGTAATTCTTGACGATAATTTTCTGTCTATTTCTAAAGCTATACTTTTTGGACGTACTATTTTTAAAAGTATTCGAAAGTTTGTAATTGTGCAATTAACTATTAATTTATGTGCTATTAGTTTATCAATTATATGTCCATTTATAGGAGTAGATACTCCGGTAACAGTGATTCAAATGTTGTGGGTTAATATGGTTATGGATACTTTGGCAGGATTAGCCTTTGCTTTTGAACCACCATTATTAGAATATATGAAGGAAAAACCTAAGAAGAAGACTGAATCAATCATAAACGGTTATATGATAAGTGAAATAGTATTTACAGGAATATATTCGGCACTTCTTTGTATTGTTTTTCTGAAATCACCAATGATTGCTAGTATTTTTAAAAATAATGAAGCATATATTATGACCGCTTTCTTTGGATTATTTATTTTTATAGATATTTTTAATAGTTTTAATGCTAGAACTAATAGATTAAATATATTTGCTAATCTTACCAAAAACAAAGTCTTTATCTTAATTATGATATTTATTGTAGTGGTTCAAATCATTTTAATTTATAAAGGCGGAAGTATGTTTAGGACAGTAGGACTTCCAATGAACGAATTAATTTTGATGATTTTATTAGCAGCTACAGTGATACCTATTGACTGGCTGAGAAAGATGGTTTTGAAAAAAAATACTACATATAATGGTGTATAGTATATAAAAATAAGGAAATACATATAAAAAAACAAAAAAAGTATTGCACAAAAAGCTAAATTAAGTTATAATCAAATAGTCTCGTATGAATTAATATCTATTTTATACGATACTCTTTGTTGCCTGAGTGGCGGAATAGGTAGACGCACAGGACTTAAAATCCTGCGAGATTCAAACCTCGTGCCGGTTCAAGTCCGGCCTTAGGCACCATTTATGGAGGAATACCCAAGTCTGGTTGAAGGGACCGGTCTTGAAAACCGGGAGGTCGTGCGAGCGGCGCAGGGGTTCGAATCCCTTTTCCTCCGCCATTTAAAGTTTTTATATATCGCGGGATGGAGCAG
>CALVYX010000040.1 GCA_944372315.1 uncultured Bacilli bacterium | reverse complement strand
GTTAAGCCTGTGGAGAAGTAGGGATACCTAGTCTGTGAAGCAGGAAATTTGGAAGGTGACGACCAAAGCGAATTAAGTTTACTTAATTCTTTTGTTCTACAAAAAATTAGTTAAAAATCAGGAAATTTAATTTAAAAAGAGTATATATATAGTAGGGATAAATATTTAACAATAGGAGGAGAATTATGAATAATTGTTTCGTGGAAGAAGATAAGCAAATAGATAGTGTATTTGATAATATTAAGGAATTAGTTATTAGTAGTAGAAACAGGGTATATTCTACCGTAAATACGGAAATGTTACATTTATATTGGAATATAGGAAAGATAATTATGGACATACAACAAGGAGATGAAAGAGCTAGTTATGGAGATAATATATTAGAAAAATTATCGGAAAAATTAACTGCTGAATTTGGTAAAGGGTATTCTAAAAGAAATTTAGAAAGAATGAGAAAATTTTATGTTTATTTTCCAATTGCGACAACAGTGTCGTCGCAATTGAGTTGGTCTCATTATCTGGAGATAATAAAAATTGAAGAAGAACCTAAAAGAAATTTTTATATAAAGGAAACTATTAATTCTAGTTGGAGTGTTAGAGAACTTCAAAGACAAATAGGTTCTTTATTATATGAGCGATTAACATTATCAACTAATAAAGATAAAATATTAGAATTAGCTTCGAAAGGTCAAGAGTTAAAAACTAGTAAAGATTTAGTGAAAGATCCTTTTGTACTTGAGTTTTTAGATATCAAGGAAAATACAGATTATTTAGAATCAGATTTAGAAAAGAATATTTTAGAACATTTAAAAGAGTTTCTATTGGAATTAGGAAAAGGATTTACGTTTGTTGGTTCTCAAGTAAGACTAACATTAGAAGAGGATCATTTTTATCCTGATTTGGTATTGTATAATAGATTACTAAAATGTTTTGTTATTATAGATTTAAAAGTTGGGAAAGTATCTCATTCTGATATTGGACAAATGCAAATGTATGTGAATTATTATGATAGAACAATAAAAAGCGAAGATGAAAACCCTACGGTGGGAATTTTACTTTCTACTTTAAAAAATAAAACAGTAGTCAAATATACTTTGCCAGAAGATAATCAAAATATTTTTTCTTCCATTTATAAACTGCATTTACCAACAGAACAAGAATTAATTGATGCAGTAGAGGAAGAAAAGAAAAATTTACATTTAAAAGAAGAGGAGTAATCCTCTTTTATTCTTTGACTACAGGTATAAAATGCTCTGCAATTTTATATTTATCACGATTTTCGATGTATAAATATCCAATGACTGAAAAAACAATTGCTCCTATCAAATTAACGATTAAGTCTTTCATAGTATCGATAATCCCTAAATCTAAATATCCATTTTCGATAGTTATTTCTTGCATTTTATTATTTTCATCCATATAAGAAATAGTAGTTGTTTTAATATTATCAATAATTATGGGAACGTTTTCTTCTTCTTTATTTAATTCTACAGTAGAAATAGTTTGAACAATTCTATCTTTTTGCATATCCATTTTGAATAACTGGTCGCCACCAAACTCGAAAAATTCCCATAATACTCCAATAGTCATAGAAAAACAAAAAGCAACTAAGGAAACAAATATAGGGGTTAATTTAATATGAAAACGTTCCGTACGATTCAAAATGTCAATCATAGAAAATCCAATCGCAGCACTTAAAAAGCCATTCAAAGTATGTAAAATAGTGTCCCAGTGTTTAAAAATTCCATAAAAGTTTTGAATTTCACCTAATATTTCGGCTGAAAAAATAAATAGTAAAATGATGATTTCTAACATTGTTGGTAAGTCAATTTTAAATTTCTTGTCAACAATAAAAGGAATGGTAAATAAAATTAATGTTAGAATGCATAAGAAAACATTATGCCAATTTTGATGAAATATTTGAGCAATTAAAGATACGATTACTAAAAAACGTAATACAAAATATACAGTTACCGTTTTCTTATCTGCATCTTTAATAATTTCTCTAATATTTTTATTCATAAACTACACCTCGAAAAAAATTATAACATAAAAATTATTGACTACGCTAATGAAATCCATTTAAAAATGGTAATTTTTAACTTGTAAAAAAGTGTCAGATAGGTTGCAATTTCTCTGTCAAGTGATTATAATAAAAAACATGGTTTTGAGAGGAGGGATTCTATGATTAAAACAAATCTACCTGTACTTTTAATACGTAACATGGTTTTATTCCCTCATAGCGAAATGCGTCTTGAATTTGAAAGTGATAATGATAAGAAATTACTATCTTTAGCAGAGTCTTATTATAATAATAATTTATTAGTTGTCAATCCTAAAGATAATTTAGAAATAGATCCTGATATTAGTGAATTACCTAAAATAGGAATAGTAGCTAGTATTAAAATGAAAATTGACATGCCTAATGGTAAAACAAGAATTATTTTATCTGGTGTTAATCGTGTTAGAATTCATACATATAATAAAGAAGATAATATTTATGAAGCGATGATTAGTAATATTCCAAAAGAAGAATTAGAATTAAAAGAAGAATTAGCGTATGCTAGAAGTTTAATGAAACATGTTGAGGTTTATGTAAAAGAAGTCCCTTATATGTCTAATACTGTTCTATCTCAGACAGCAGGTATTAGTGATATAGATAAATTAACTGACATAGTAGCACTTTTTCTTCCAACCACACTTGATCGTAAAATAGAATATTTAGAAGAAGTATCTTCTACTTCTAGAGTTAAAATGATTTTAGATGATATTAATCGCGATATGGAAATTTTAAAATTAGAAAAACAAATAGAAGAAGAAGTCAGTAAACAACTAGATGATAGTCAAAAAGAATTTGTTTTACGTGAGAAAATTCGAGTTATTAAAGAAGAACTAGGGGATGTTAATGATAAGGATAATGAGATAGATAATTTAAAAGAAGAAATTGAGAAATTAGATTGCCCTAGTAAAGTACGAAAGAAATTATTAAGTGAATTAAATCGTTATTCAACTTGTAATCCTAATTCACCAGAATTAGGTATGATTAGAACTTATATTGATTGGTTATTAAAACTTCCATGGCATAAGTTTACGAAAGATAATAATGATCTAAATAAAGTAAAAAGTATATTAGATAGCACTCATTATGCATTAGATTCTGTTAAAGAGAGAATTTTAGAGTATTTAGCTGTCAAACAAAATACTAATAATTTAAGAAGTCCAATTATATGTCTAGTAGGTCCTCCCGGAGTAGGAAAAACTTCACTTGCTAAAAGTATTGCAGATAGCTTAAAGAGAAAATGGACCAAAATATCAGTAGGTGGAGTAAATGATGAAGCTGAAATAGTAGGGCACAGAAGAACATATATTGGTGCCGCTCCAGGTTTAATTATTCAAGGTATGAAAAAAGCTGGAGTTAGCAATCCTGTTTTTATCATCGATGAAATTGATAAGATGACAAAAGATATTAAAGGAGATCCGGCTTCTAGTTTATTAGAAGTATTAGATAAAGAACAAAATAAAAATTTTACTGATCATTATATTGAAGAAGAGTTTGATCTTAGTAATGTTATGTTTATTGCTACTGCTAATTATCTAGATCAAATTCCTGAAGAATTAAGAGATCGTTTAGAAATAATCGAATTATCTTCTTATACAGAATATGAGAAATTTGATATCGCTAAAAATTATTTAATAAAAAACTTAATAGAGGAACATGGCCTTGTAAATGATAAAATAACTTTTACTAATGAAGCAATATTCGCTATTATAAGAAATTATACAAAAGAAGCAGGAGTTCGTGAATTAGAAAGAATGATTGCTACTATTTTAAGAAAAGTTGTGAAAGAGAAAATTTTAAATAATAATAAGAAAAATTATAAGATAGATAATAATAATTTAGAAAAATATTTAGGAAGTAAAAAATATTTTTATACAGATAATGAGAATACATCACAAATAGGAGTGGTAAATGGGCTTGCTTATACGCCATATGGAGGAGATATCTTACCAATTGAAGTAACCTCATTTCCTGGCAAAGGAGAATTGATATTAACTGGTTCTTTGGGGGATGTTATGAGAGAATCTGCAAGGATTGCTCTTAGTTATATTAAAGCTAATTGTAAAGAATATCAAATAGATATTAATTATTTAGAAAATATTGATATTCATCTTCATGTTCCTGAAGGAGCAGTCCCTAAAGAAGGACCAAGTGCAGGAGTTGCTATTACTACAGCACTACTTAGTCTATTTACTAATACTCTAATTCCATCTAATATTAGTATGACTGGAGAAATGACTCTTCGTGGTAAAGTCTTACCAATAGGAGGAATAAAAGAAAAATTAATTGGGGCACATAGGGCGAATATAAAAAAAGTATTCTTGCCTAAACAAAATGAAAAAGATTTAAAAGAAGTACCAAAAGATGTCAAAGATGAATTGGAAATCATCTTTGTTGATAATTATCAAGAAATTTTTAAAAAGATTAAAGGGAGGTAAAATATGAAAGAAGAAATACTACAATTATTAAAATACCAATATGAATTTATACAAAAGAGTAGTAGTGAAATGGAAAGTGAATTATTTAATTTAGATAAATTTGGAGATTTTGTTCACTCTTTTAATATATTTTTAGATAAAAACGATAAATATTTTTATATGCTGGAAGGAGAAAATTTATCAAAATTAGTAGATATATTATTGTTTGGACGTAGAGAATATCGTTTAAGATTGACACCTTGTACGGCTATTCAAGAAGCCACGTTATTAACTAAATTAGATAATTATTATCAAAACGATAATGCTAATAAAGATGCTATAGGATCCATAGCTATAAAAAAAGAACGTGATAAGTTGGGGATTAAAGATCCTAATATCAAATTAAGTGATATTATCATCTTTAATTACCGTAATATAGATACACTTATTAATAGTGAAAAATGTGTAGGAGCATTGTCAAGTAATCCCACTTTTTTACATACGACCTTGTTTATGTTAAAATATTTTCCTTGTTTTTATTCTGATTCTGATATTTTAGATACTACTAGGGAAATTATTTCTGAGGGAAGTAAATTTTATAATCGAAATGATCGAAAAAACGCTAGAGAAATTACTAAAGAATTAGATAAAATGTATCCAACTTCTGAAAAAATACTCGAAATAAGAAAATTTTGGTAAAAAAATAATTTTTATGTGTTATACTGAATAAGTATAAATAGGGAGGATGTATAATGTTATCAGTTATTATTTTAGGATTTATTCAAGGAATAGCGGAATTTTTACCAATTTCATCTTCAGCACATTTAATTATTTTTAGAGATTTATTTGGGATTGGTTCTAATATTAGTAGTGATATTGCTATGAGTTTCGATATAGCATTACATTTTGGAACACTTTTAGCAATAGGAATTTATTTTTTTAAAGATTTTATTACTATGATTAAAAAAGGATTTACTAAAGGAGTAAAAGACCAAGAAGGAAAGATTCTTTGGTATATTATAGTAGCAACAATACCAGCAGCTATTTTTGGAGTATTATTTGAAAGTGTCATAGAAAATGCCATTAGAAGTAATTTTATATTAATTGCATGTGCCCTAATTGTTATGGGTATTATTATCTATTTAGTGGATAGGTATTTTAAAGCTAAAAGAGACATTAGTGATTTGACATTAAAAGATGCATTTTTAATTGGATGTAGTCAAGTATTTGCTCTTATTCCAGGATTTTCAAGAAGTGGTACCACTATTGCTGCTGGAAGATGTTTAAAATTAAAAAGAGAAGATGCTGCTAAATTTTCTTTCTTTTTATCAGCACCAGTTATTCTAGGAGCAGTTATATTAGATCTTAAAGATAGTATTGGTGCTATTATGGCTAATTTTTCTATTTTTGCAGTAGGAATATTAGTATCATTCATAGTAGGAATTCTATGTATTAAATTTTTAATGAAATATTTAAAGAAACATGATTTTCAAGTATTCATGTGGTATCGCTTAGCATTAGGAATTATAGTAATTATTTGGACTTTAATTTAAATAAGGAGATATTAATATGGAATTATTAGTTACACTAGGATTAGGAATATTTATTATAATAGGTGCACTTATTACTTTTTTAAGTAAAAATAATAAAAATTTTGTGTATTTTTCTATAAGTTTAGCGTTTGCTGTTATGGTAATGTTAATGTTTGTTGATTTAATTCCTGAAGTAAAGGAAATCTTTATTTCTGAATTTAGTTTTGGTTTAGGAATTTTTCTAGCAGTATTAGGTGTAGCAGCAGGAATTATTATTTTAAAAGTTTTAGATTTATTTATTCCTGATCATGATGGAAAAGAAAAAGAAGAATTAAGTCATATTGGATTAATTTCTAGTATTGCATTAATTCTTCATAATATTATTGAAGGTATGGCTATTTATACAACAGTAAGTAATTCCTTAGAGACCGGACTTTTAATATGTATAGGAGTAGGACTTCATAATATTCCACTAGGAATGGTAATAGCATCCACTCTGTATAAAGCAAATAATAATGCAAAGAAAACATGGGCTATCATTTTATTAGTTTCATTATCTACTTTTGTAGGTGGATTGATTATGGCTGCTCTAAGTGGTATTTTAGTTAATGAAATCATATTAGGGGTATTATTAAGTATTACTTTAGGCATGTTAATTTATATTAGTGTATTTGAGCTTCTTCCTAAAATAACAGAAATAAAAAACAAAAAAATAGCAGCATCAGGAATAATATTAGGAGTAATACTAATATTAATAACTGTATTTATATAAAACTAGTTAATAATAAAAGTTAAAGATAATTAGATTAATCTTTAACTTTTAATTTGGTATTTATTTTTAAATTGTTAATACTATTTATTGGTAATTCGTAAGTATAATATACATTTTTTTTAGGTAATAGAATTCTCCATTTTTTAAGATTAGGATATAAATATAAAATATTGTTATCTTTATCTGTTAAAATAACATCTATTTTGTTCAACATAAAGAAAGTATGAATTCCATTACAGTTTTTAAATACTAATGTGTGATCAATATTTTTAGTAAACATAAATCCTTTTAATTTTTTAAAAAAACTATTTGCTTCTTTTAGTGGTATTTCCTTATTATCTATGATTATTTTCATAATATCACCAAGATAACTATAGCATAATAATCATAACTTTACTATATGTTGTTAAAAAAATAAAACTACGAATTGACAAAAGTGAAAAAACATTATAGAATTGAATTATATAAAAGGGTATGGTGATTATCGATGAACAAAAAAGGTCAAGCATTAGTAGAATATGTTTTAATTATAGCATTAATATCTGTAATTATTATAGGTATTATTAATACATTTGGCGGTTATTTGAAAGATGCTATAACAAAGACTTCTTGTGGTATTGCGGGTCAAGTATATGATGATGGTGGAGGAACAGGAAAAGGTTTCTGTAAAGACGAAGATACAGGTTCATAATAATTATTAAAAGTAATCTTTTGATTGCTTTTTTTATATAAATTCTGATAAAATCAAATTTTTCTTGGTAATTTAAGAATTTTATGTTATACTTTAAGTACATCAAGTGGGTAAA
>CALVYX010000039.1 GCA_944372315.1 uncultured Bacilli bacterium | reverse complement strand
TCATCCCCTGGTTGCACTAAATCTACTTCAAAGTTTGCTGTGGTCTTACTTACTGTTGGTGTTACTTTATTCGTGGCTCCTCCTTTTAGAGATACTGTTCTTATATCGCTAAACTCTACTTGCCAATTAGAAGTTACTGCGGTACTTCCATTGATGTTTAAACTAGTGGCTAAAATAGCATAACCAATTGTCATTAACACTACTGCTACTAATAAAATCGATATAATGATTGTTTTATTTCGACGCATATCATCACTTCCATTATTAAATATTTATTGTTTATTGTCGCAAAGTACAATAATACATATTACCTGTATCTAAATTATATAAAACTGAATTACCATAAGCTCCAGTTGAAGCTAGACCTACTCCCATTTCGTATCTAGAACCATATTCCTCATCTTGAACTATTCCATCTATTACATATTCATCTCCATCTAATATTACTGAATAATAAGAATATTCTCCGCTATAATTAGTTTTATCCAATTTACTAGAAGTATAAGTTCCATTTACATAATTATTGTTCATATCACCATATTTACTCCAAACAAAACTCTTATCTTTCTTTAATTGCATAGTCACTGTATAATTAGAATCTAAAAATCCTTTACAATCCCATACTCCCACCACTGGATTAGATGGTTCAAAGAATATAGTAAACCAAATTACACTTGTAATCGCTGCTATTGGGAAAGCAATGGCGTTTAATACTATTCCTAGGGTTTTCTCATGTGTTTTATTTTCATGGATAATACCTAAGATGAATCCTACAATAGCAATAGGTAGCGCTAATAAATTAATGACAACCGCCAAAACAATGGCTATAATACCAATGATTTTAGAGATTTGTCCAAGTTTACTATTATCACCAGTATTGGTTATATTAGGGTTACCTTTTTCTATTTTTTTCTCTTCGCCAATTGAATTACCATCATTAACTTTACTACCACACTGTGAGCAAAATTTTTCTCCTTCTTTTATTTTATTACCGCAATTATTACAATACATTTTAAACTCCTCCTTATAATAAATTATTATCTATTTTAAAGTCTATTAAAGACTTATTAAAATCTGTAATTAAATTTTCAATCGTTTCTGTTTCTGGATTAATCATTCCTGTAATTTCTTCTAATCTATTCATATAACTATACTGAGAACGAATCTCATAAAATTTTTGATCACTCAAGACTAAATATCCTACTGTAACATCATCTCTTTTTACATCTGTATAAGTAGTAGTATAAATACCAATACTAACATAACTTACATTTTCTTCTTCTCTAATAAAAGATATAAACTCTTCTTCTATCGTAGTTAATAATAAAGATAAATCGTTTTCATTTACCACTAGATCTAAAGAAATAATAGTACTTCCATCCTCTTCATCATAACCTTCATAGAAATAAAACAAATTATCACCAAACATATCATTTAATTTAGTATCAGTAGGAAAAGAAAATACTCTTTTTTGATATTCATAATCTTTACTAAATAAACTATTATCTACGGATGTAGCACTTGCTGTAATAATTCTCCCATCACATATACCAACTTCTACTACTCCATGACTTTCAAATTCTCCACCACCAAAATTATTATAATCTAATGAAGTATAAACACTACAATCTCTTTCTAAATTTTCTTTTAATACCTCCATAGCTTTTTGCTTATTACTTTGACATCCCGTTATCATTAATACTAATATGATACTAACTG
This sequence comes from uncultured Bacilli bacterium, assembly GCA_944372315.1. The sequence goes on along the minus strand of CALVYX010000039.1, from coordinate 1,121 downwards.
ATAATATTATCTTCTTCATATACTCCTACTCCTTATTATAAAATGAGTATATCATATTTCTTGTTATTTTGCATCTATTTAATTACAAATATTAACAGAAAAAAAGTAACCATAAGGTTACTTAACTTCGTTTTGTTCTTTTACTTACTTTTATATCATCAATTTTATCTTTAATATCTTCTTTATAAAAGTGATAAGTTCTTCTAATAATAATATAAGCTGGTAAAGCCATTAAAATTCCAATAAATCCAAATAGTACTCCTCCTACAAAAACAGCAAATATTGTCCAAAGAGGACTGATATTATTTGTCTTACCATATACACGAGGAGAAATTACATAACTATCTAAATTAGGACAAACTAAACAAATAACTAAAGTAGCAATAAATACCGGAGTAGATACTACACTTGCTAGAATAACAGCAATAATATTGGTAATTAATCCTCCAAAATAAGGTACAACTGTAGTTACACTAGCTAGTATTCCTAATAATAACCAGTTAGGATGTCCTACCACCCAGAATAAGAGGCAATATTCAAATAATTGAATTACCATAAAGATTACTAATCCTTGTAAGTATTGCCCTAAATCTTTATCTACTGCTTTCACATAACTAAAACTACGACTACTTTTACTTTTCAAAATTCTCTTAACATTAGCCCTTATTTCATCCATGCCAGCTAAAAAGTAAATAGATACAATATATACAATGATAAACTTAGTAATAAAGTCTACTGATTTACCTACAAAATCAATGGTTCCAGAAGATAAATATTTACCAATACCAGAGATAATATCATTTAATATTCCCATGACCGAGTCTTCAAATCCACCCAAATCTAGAGAAAACTTATTAGATAAATCAGACATTACTTCAGCAATTAACTTAGATAAAGTTAGTAACTGATCATATACTAGTGGAACTGTAACAGCAATTAAGCCAAAGATGAAAAATGATCCTAATACAACAACTAATGTTACTGCTAAACTTTTCCTTACCCCTTTATTTTGTAATTTTCTTACTAAAGGATACAAAGCATATGCAACAGCAAAAGAAATAGCAAAAGGGAAAATAATTGTAATAATTTTACTAAAAATACTTCCCCACCAACTATTAGTA
>CALVYX010000038.1 GCA_944372315.1 uncultured Bacilli bacterium | reverse complement strand
AGCGTTTTATCGTAAAAGACTAGAACCATTTAAATTTGATATAGGAATATTAACTAATGTTACTGAAGATCATTTAAATATTCATAAGACAATAGATAACTATATTAATAGTAAAAAACAATTATTTAGACAACTAAAAGATAGAGGGACCGCTGTTTTAAATAGGGATGACAAATATTACAAAGATTTTAAAGATTTATCTCGAAATGTTTTAACCTACGGGAAGAGTAAAAAAGCTGATTTAATAATTGAAAATTTTTATGAAGATAGTGATTATACTAAAATAATTTTTAAATATAAAAATAGAGAGTATGAAGTTTTAAGTCCTCTTTTAGGAGAATTTAATGTTTATAATTTGAGTGCGGCTATTTTATGTCTTATTGTTTTAGGTTTTTCTTTTGAGGATATTATTAGTAGAATTAGTAATATTAGTACTCCTTCTGGTAGATGTGAATTTTTAAATTTTAATCAGAAGTATAAAGTAGTATTAGATTATGCTCATACTCCTAATGGCCTTAATAACATTTTAAATTATTTAAATAAGATTAAAAGAAACCGTATTATTACGGTAGTTGGTAGTGCTGGTGGAAGAGAAAAAGAAAAGCGTAGTAAAATGGGAGAAGTGGTTTTAGAGAAATCAGATATTGTTATTTTCACTATGGATGATCCAAGAAATGAGGATCCAAAGGATATAATTAAAGAAATGATTAATGATAGAGAAGGGTGTTATGAAATTATTGTTGATAGAGAAGAAGCTATAAAGTATGCTTTGGAACATGCTAAAAAAGAAGACATTATTTTAATTGCGGGTAAAGGAAGAGATAATTATATGGCAATAGGTGACAAATATATTCCTTATTGTGACTATGACGTTATAAAAAAATATTTTAATCAATAAAAGAATTTAAAGAAACATATATTTAAGTAGGAGTTGAGTATATGTTTTTTTCATTAATAGAATTAATTAAAAGCCTTATGTTTTTTACTGCGTCATATTCTAATAATATTTTTCCCGATCCACTAACAAAAGAAGAAGAAGATAAATATATAGAATTATCAAGATTAGGTGATAAGGATGCTAGGAATAAATTAATAGAACATAATTTGAGATTGGTCGCACATATTGTTAAAAAATTTGATTATAAAAATGTTGATCAAGATGATCTTATCAGTATAGGGACGATTGGACTTATTAAAGGAGTAGACTCCTATTCTTATAAGCATGGCACTAAAATAACTACATATTGTGCAAAATGTATTGAAAATGAAATCTTAATGTTTTTTAGAACAAATAATAAAAATAATAAGAATATCTCAATTAATGAACCGATAGGATTTGATAAAGAAGGTAATGAAATAACTATTTTAGATGTATTAAAAATGCCAAAACCAGATTTTGCTGAAGAATTGCAAATAAAAGATAATATTGAGTTATTAAAAAAATATATTAAATGTTTAAATGCACGTGAAAAAGAGATATTAATAAGACGATATGGACTTAATAATACTTCTGAACAAACCCAAAAGGAAATTGCAAAAGATTTAAAAATTTCAAGGAGTTATGTTTCGAGGATAGAAAAAAGAGCTTTAACTAAAATTTTTAGAGAATTTATGAGGAATAAAAAATGTGACAATTAAGGTAGTATTGCTGAAATGAAAAAGTAAATTCCACTTTGAAAAGTTAAAATCCATACTTGACTAATATTTTTCTAAAATTATTATAATAGTAGTGGATTTTTTCTTTTTTTTCGTATAAAATACTGGTGAAAGCACTAAAATAACTAAATTTTAGTCACTATTAAAAGAGGTCGAATTTCAATAAAATTTTTTGAATTTTAGAATTCCACCCCATAGTTTAATATTAATAGTAGATGGTGCTTATCATTTAGGTTAACTTATTTTTTTAATAAACGGGTAGATAAGTTAACATTGTTGGGTTCAATTTCTTGAATACCTAATTTGTTTATGGTGTCTTCACCATAAAGTTTACTGAATATAGAGTATGGTGACTCATTATTCAGTTTTTTTCTTTTGTAAGAATTAATGTGTGACATCATTAAATTAATGTCTTCTTGATTTAATTTATCAAAAGAAGTACCTTTTGGTAATATTCTTCTAAGTAACTCATGATTTACTTCACAAGAACCTTTTTCATAAGGACTTGATGGATGACAATAAAATATTTGTGTTCTTTTTTCTCCAGTACCAAGATCAAATTCAATTTCAGTAGGATTAGAAAACTCAGAACCATTATCAGTTAGTATTAAAACAAATAATTCTTTGAACTTATTTATTCCCAATGTATTTTGAAGATAATTAAAGATATCAATAACAGATTGAGCGTCATTATGATTTCTAATAAAAGCTAGCATAAAAGAACAATTGACAAAGTGAATAGTAAGTAACACTTTACCACCTTTTATCCCTTCAACAGTATCCATTTGGACAATAGGAGTATCAGGGTGTTTTTTCATATACTCTAAAAAGTCTTCATAAGTTCTTCCAACAAGACAAGTCTTATCTATTTTATAAACGGTAGTTTTTTCCTTTCTTGGTCTAAATCTAACTTTTCTAGGTAAATCAATATTTCTAATATCTAAAAGTCCTAAATCAATAAACTTATAAATAGTCTTATCACTAAACATAATTTTGTTTTTATTGTTTACTAAAGCTTGATGAATGGATTGATTCTGAATTTTAATTAAAGGAACTAAAATAGAATTAAGGTAATCTATTTCAGATTGATCAATCCAAAGTCCTTGTCTAGTTTCAATTAAAACATCTCTATATTCTTGAAAGGCAAAAGTGGCATCATAGATATGTTTCGTTAAAGTACATTGAGTTCTTTGCTTACATCCATTACAAACATAGGGAGGTTTATCAAGTAAAGGACATTTTTCTTCTTTAAAATTTACGCAATTAGAAATAACACAAGTTTTACCTCTGTTAGGACAAGAACGTCTGTAAAGGCAATTATTAAATCTTCTACCGACAGAGCCGGTATTCATAACTCTATAATGGTTTCTAATTTCTTTAGAAATGGTAGTACAGTCTTTGTTTAAAAGTTTTCCAATATATTTAAATGACTTGGATAAAGAAAGATTATTTTCAATAATCAATCTATCATCAAAAGCTAAATGCTTATTATTTGGCATAATAAAACTCCTTTCTTGAATAAGCACCATCTGAAGCATATTATAATCATTTGAATAGATAAATTCCATAATTAAAGTTTGAACAGTTAAATTCCATTTAAGGGTAGAATTTACTTTTTCATTTCACTT
>CALVYX010000037.1 GCA_944372315.1 uncultured Bacilli bacterium | reverse complement strand
TTAACGATTTAGTTATTAAATAGTGAGGTGTGAAAAAACTAGTTTTTCATAAAATTGATAATTTTCATAAATATTAATATGAGAAAGACAAGTAGGTCAAATCGTTAAAAAACCTATTGATTAATACTGTCAGGGAAATACTAATCAATATTAAATTAACATCAATTTTTTTTACTTCCGTAAAACCAAAAAAAAATTAGCAAAAAGTTGCTAATTTATACTTATTATTATCGATAATAACAATTATGTTATCAGTATTATTACGGTTATACTCGTGTACTAAATCACTCAAACGATATTTTAAAATTCTTGATAAATCTTCAAAATTATCAAAATATCCAACAATATTATCATTTAAATCATATAAAACAAAATAATTATCTTTTTTAAAAGTTTTACTTCTATATATCAAATAATCCTTTCCGATTATTTTTATATTGGGTTCGATCCCCACTATTCGCCCCATTTGATAATAACTTACAAACTTCTATAGTTTGTAAGTTTTTATTTTTAATAATACAGCTTTCTATTTTTTAAACTGTTCTCAAAAGCTGGTAATCCATATATTTTATTATAGTAGTTAGGAAATTCATTAAGATGTGCTAAGGCTATTTTCATCGTTAATATTAAGTCGTTATTAGTTACATTTGTTTTAGGATTTTGTAATCCGTGCTCTAATTCAACATTAACTCCTGTTACTAAATCGTCTAAACTAAATTTATCAAAATTAACTTTCAATAATTTAGATGCTTCCAAAATATCTTCTATACTATACATAAGTTACCTCCAATAAATATTATGTATAAGAACGATATAAATGATTTAAATATTAACAAATAAATTTTTTGTCAATTTTAGCACTCTATATTGACAAGTGCTAAAATAGTGATATAATATACTTCGGAATAGGAGGGATATTATATGAATGGAAATAATCCTTATCAAGAAAATTTAGAAAATGTTCTCGAAAAATATGGTCGTGATATTGTACAAAGTGTTAAAGATGGAAAAATTGATCCCGTTATTGGGCGTGATGATGAAATTCGTAGTTTAACTAGAATTTTATCTCGAAAGACTAAAAATAACCCTGTCTTAATTGGTGAACCAGGTGTTGGTAAAACAGCGATTGTTGAAGGCCTAGCCTGGCGTATTGTTAAGGGCGATGTACCTAATTCTTTAAAAAACAAAACTATTTGGGAATTAGATATGGGTTCTTTAATAGCAGGTGCTAAATATCGAGGAGAATTTGAAGAAAGATTAAAAGCAGTCCTTAAAAAAGTAAAAGAATCAGATGGGGAAATCATCATGTTCATAGATGAAATTCATATGATTGTTGGAGCTGGTGCTCTAGAAGGCGCCATGGACGCTGGTAATATGTTAAAACCTATGCTAGCTCGTGGTGAAGTTCATTGTATTGGTGCAACAACATTAAATGAATATCGAAAATATATAGAAAAAGATGGAGCCCTAGAGCGAAGATTTCAAAAAGTTCAAGTTAGCGAGCCTACTGTTTTAGATACTATTACTATTCTTCGTGGTTTAAAGCCAAGATTTGAAGTATATCACGGAGTAAATATTAAAGATAAAGCATTAGTTGCTGCTGCTACTCTATCAGATCGTTACATTACTAGTAGATTTCTTCCTGATAAAGCAATTGATTTAGTTGATGAAGCATGTGCAACTATTAAAGTTCAAATGGAATCCGTTCCAGTAGAACTTGATACACTAACAAGAAAAATAATGCAATTGCAAATTGAAAAAGAAGCATTAAAAAAAGAAAAAGACGATATTTCTAAAAAAAGACTACAAGAATTGGATGATAAAATATACAATTTAAAACAAGATGAAAGTAAACTTCGTCATGATTGGGAAGAAGAAAAGAGCATTAATGATAAAATCAATCGTAAAAAAGAAGAGATTGAGAAAACACGTCGTAATTTGGAGGCAGCTGAAGATAATTATGACTTAGAAACTGCTGCTAGACTTCGCCACGGAGTAATGCCTACGCTAGAAAAAGAATTAGATGAATTAAGACAAAAAGCTAGTTCAAAAGTCCTTAGTGATACCGTTGATGATGAATCCATTGCTGCTATCATATCTAAATGGACTAATATTCCTATTAGTAAATTAGTTGGTAGCGAAAAAGATAAATTATTAAATCTAGAAAACAACATGAAAAAACGGGTCAAAGGTCAAGATAAGGCTATAAAATTAGTTAGCGATGCTATCATTCGTGCTAGAGCTGGAATAAAAGATCCTAATAGACCCATTGGCTCATTTATATTTCTAGGTCCTACTGGAGTAGGTAAAACTGAAGTTGCAAGAACCCTAGCTTATGAATTATTCGATGATGAAAAACATATGATTCGAATTGATATGAGTGAATATATGGAAGCTCATTCAGTCGCTAGATTAATTGGTTCACCTCCTGGATATGTAGGTTATGATGACGGAGGTCAACTAACGGAAGCTGTAAGAAGAAATCCATACAGTATAGTTCTGTTTGATGAAATTGAAAAAGCTCATAAAGATGTTTTCAACATACTATTGCAAATACTTGATGATGGACGAATTACTGATTCACAAGGACGAACTGTTGATTTTAAAAATACTATTATTATTATGACATCTAATTTAGGTAGTGAATACATCTTAGAAAATAAAGATGACGCCGATAATTTAGTAATGACTGAATTAAAACATACATTTAAACCTGAATTTATTAACCGTATTGATGAAATTATAGTATTTAATTCGTTATCTAAAGATGTGGTATATGAAATATTGGATAAAATTATTAAAGATCTAGAACTTAGATTAAATGATAAAAAAATAAATATTAATATTACTAAACAAGCTAAAGATTTTATTATTAATGAATCATACGATGAAAAATATGGTGCTAGACCTATTAAAAGATTTGTAAGTAGAAATCTTGAAACTTTAATTGCTAACGATATCATTAACGATAAAATAAAATACAATAGTACTGTAACTGTAGATATAGAGAACAATAAGTTAATATTAAAAGAGGAATTAAATAAATAATTCCTCTTTTTTGATCCCTATTCTACCGTTACTGATTTAGCTAAATTCCTTGGTTTATCAATATCACATCCTCTTTGTCTAGCTACTTCAAATGCAATTAATTGTAATGGGACTACAATTAAGATAGGTTGTAAAATATTATGGACTCTATTGATGACAAATTTATGACAATTAAAATCAAAATCCATATTCAAACTATCTGTAGTAATAATTAATATTTTTGCTCCTCTTGCTACTGTTTCTTTTACATTACTTAATAGTTTAGGGGCCAATTTATCATTTGACATTATTCCTATAACAACGGTCCCATCTTCAATCAATGAAATAGTACCATGTTTTAATTCACCTGCTGGATATGCTTCGCTATGAATATAAGAAATTTCTTTTAATTTCAAACTTCCTTCCATGCTAAGAGCATAATCGATACCACGTCCTAAGAAAAATACATCTTCTTGATTAGATATTTCTTTAGCAATTTTAAAACATTCTTCTTCTCTTGTTATTACTTCATCAACAAACTTAGGTATTTTTTTGAACTCTTTCAAAACCTTACTTATTTCTTCTTCACTCATGCTTTTATTAACATAAGCTATATTAAGTGCTACTAAAATTAACATAGCTACTTGTAACATGTAAGCCTTAGTAGTAGCAACAGCAATCTCTACTCCTGCCCTTATATATAAAACCCTATCAGCTTCTCTTGCTATAGTTGATCCTACAACATTAACAATAGCTAAAGTATCAATTTTATCTTCTTTTACAGTTCGTAATGCTGCTATAGTGTCTGCTGTTTCACCTGATTGAGATATAAAAATAACTAATGTTTTTTTATCATAGAAATTCTTTTTATAACGGTATTCACTTGCTAATTCTACTGTAACAGGAATATTTGCATACTCTTCAATAATACTTTTTCCTACCAAACCAGCGTGCATAGCACTACCACATGCTACGATATGAATTTTATTATATTTAGAAAAATCAGGCATTTTACTAATTAAAGTATTAACATCTTTTATATATTCAGAAATAGTATCTTTTAATACTGTAGGTTCATCATGAATTTCTTTTAACATAAAATGACTGAAGCCATTTTTTTTAGCTTGATTAATATCCCAAGATACTTCTAATATTTCTTTTTTGATCGCTTTTAAATTTTTATCAAAAACTTCTACCTTATCTTTAGACAATTTTACAATCTCATAATCATTCATCAACATGTAATTTTTAGTATGCTCAATAATAGCTGTAACATCTGAGGCAATTAAATTACAATCATCACATATTCCAACAATTAATGGGCTATCTTTTCTTACTGCATATAAATGATTATAATCATCATCAAAAATAATTCCTAAAGCATAAGAGCCTTCCAATACTAATGTCATTTTATTAATTGCTTCAACATTATCTTTCTCGCTCTTCTTAATATCATCTAACAAAGCACTTATTACTTCAGTATCCGTATCAGATACAAAATGATATCCTTTTTTTATTAATTTATCCTTTAATTCTACATAATTTTCAATAATACCATTATGAACTAATGTAACACACCCTACTCGATGCGGATGTGAATTAATATCATTGGCTTCTCCATGAGTTGCCCATCTAGTATGTGCAATTCCTAATTCGCTATTTTTTATATCAATATTTTTTAAACTTTCTTCCAAATTTTTTATTTTACCTTTAGCTTTTATAATTTGCATATCTCCATCAAAAATAGCAACACCTGAAGAATCATATCCACGATACTCTAACGTTTTTAAATCATTAATTAAAATTTTTTTTAGGTTACACTTTTTACCTATATAACCAACTATTCCACACATAAAATTCCTCCACTACAAAAATTGTTAGTGAAAGTATATCTTTTGTTATAATTTTGATTTTATTTTTTGTAATATACCTAACGATTCACCATTCCGTGATAGCACCCGCCGAAATTTCGATAACTATCAACCTCGTCAACCTTAAAGATCTGGCGCTTAATATTTAAATATCCTCCATATATTCAATATATCTAATAATAGTATATCCGATTCGTTATTATTTGTTCAATAAAAAAAGATTGTGCTTGACAATCTTTTACTTTATAAAATTTCTATATCATCACTATTAATATTATTGGGACCAGTAGAAATCGTTGTATTGTTAGCTACTGTACTATAATCTTTTTTATCTGGTGCAAATAATGTATTACGCTCTACAGAACTTGGTTCTATGACTTCATCTATCTTTGCTGGCTCAACATTTTCTACAGGAGCAACTGGCTCTTCTTCCACTACTTCTTCTTTTGGTTCATCATAAATAGGAGTAGTTATTGTTCTATTTGATTCTGTATTCCATACAGGGGGTGTGTCTTGTGGCATCGTTTGACCTTTTTCTTCAGCAATAATATCCTTAAACATTTTATAGAAGGTAGGCATATCCTTTTTTATAACATCCGGATAAACATTTTTAGTATTTAAAATAGCATATTCTATATCAAAAATATTTACTTCTTTTCTGTTTTCAAAGATAGCGTGAGAAAACGCCTGTTTTAATAAAGTTAGTGAAATGTCTGGATAACGTGAACCTATTTCATATACTCTTTTATATTCACTTGTTAGGTCAACAATAAATCCCATGATTTGTTGCTTAATCCAATCTGTATATTTTAAAGTTGCTCCAGTTGTTTTTTCTATTTTAGGCAAAGTTCCCATCATAATACTAATAGTTTCTTCTCTAGTTGGTTCAGGAACTTCTACTTTTTGAAAACGCCTAGTAAATGCTTTATCACGTAAAATATAACGCTCATATTCTTCTGTAGTAGTAGCACCAACTACTTTAATACTACCACGGCCAAGACCTTCCTTAAAAATATTAGCAAAGTCTAATGCTGACTCATCAGTAGCGCCTATTAACATATGAATTTCATCTATGAATAAAATTATTTTTTCTCTTTCTTTTAATTCATCAATCATAACTTGAACTCTACTTTCACCATTAGGCATCGTTCCAAGTAAAGAAGCAGTTTTTATATTGATTACTGTATATCCTTTTAAAGCATCTGGAACATTTCCTTGTTGAATGGCATAAGCAAGTCCTTCTACAATAGCGGTTTTACCAATACCAGGCTTACCAATTAATATAGCTGATTTCTCAGGAGTCAATAAAATCATTATTAATTCTCTTATTTGAACATCCCTACCTATAGCCGGATTAGTTATATACTCTTTATCAGTATAATTTTCTCCATATCTTTCTAAAATACTAATTTTTGGTTGTTCATTCATATTTATATAGCCTCCTTTGATTGTACTATTAGTATACCACGATTTGCTTATCTAATGAATATGTTTTGATAAAAAAAGTGTACAAAAATTTGATTTTGTACACTTAATTTTAATCTAAATCGTGACGACTTAATATTTGTGCTGGAGTCTTTCTTACGGTGTTAAATACCGGAATAAGCCCTACTAATAAATTAAATAAGTAAACTAGTAGCATAGCAAACAATACCACTATCCAATTGATAACAAAGCTATCAGCAATCATTGAAATTGTAGATAATACACTAAATATATAAGCCATAAACAATATACCAGGAACACTAGCAATTGTTGTAATAGCAATGATCTCTCCCATAAACATTTTATAAATATCTATTCGTTTAACACCTATGGCTCTTAATACTCCTATTTCCTTAATACGTGATAAGAAGGATGCTCTAATCATTAATAATATTTCAACTAAGGAAATAACCAAAATAATACCAGATACTATTAAATTGTTTACAATCATATCTTTTTGACCACTTATATAATTATTTTTACTATATTCATATGTATCATTGATATTTAATTTTAAATCTCTAAAGTCTTTTAAAGCACTCTCTTTTTCATCTGAATATACTACAATATTATTAGTCGTACGAACTAAAGCATATTTAACTGTATTTTCATTTACTAAATATTTATCAATATTATTACTACTATCATAATACCCTACTACTTTAAGATTTTGATCTCCTATTTTTGTACTAATTTCCTTATTTAGTGGCATTTCGTTTTCGTGAATGATATTTACAATTATTTCGTAGTCACCACTAGGCATCCTTCCTTTTAGTAGTTTTATTTCCTGTTCAAACAATTTATAATCGTCAAATCCAGAAACACTTGACTCACTACTGTCATACATGCCTGTTTCTATATCCGTTCTAGAATTATTAACCATATTAATAAGCATATTACTCTTAGCATAAATCGCTGGATTATCTAAATCAGTTACTCCCACAATGGTAAATTCATCCATATTATTAAGAGTGAATTTCCTATTTATCACATCATCCATTTGAGTAATTCCTGACATTTTTATTTGTTGTTGGGAACTATTAAGCAAATTGTCAATAACCATTTTATCAACGATAATCTCATAATCATTTTCAATCATTCTTCCCCAAATCAAATCACTCTCATCTATCATATCTACACTAGACAATGAGCCTTTTAATTGATAAAAATAGTAATCTGTTTGATAATAGTCATCTATTTTTAGATTAAAACTCACAATCGAATCACTTGGTAATAAATAATTAACACTATCTATTTTTTCATACTCTAGATAATCCGAAACATTCATCGTATTAGTTTCGATCATCAAATAATTTTTATTATAAGTTATAAAATCCTTATCTTCTATTTTTAAAGATCCTGCAATAGTACTAATAGATGCCATAATAAATATTCCTGATAAAAAGAATCCTATTAATAATATCTTTTTCAATATTGGAAAATCAAAAACTTTTTTAAATCCATTAGCAATAAAAGTAAAAATATTAAAAACCGAACTATATTTTTTCTTAATATTTCTATTGATAACGTCCCCAAAATTAAATTCATATTTATCAACAGTTTCCCTATCAATTTCTTTATAATGATCATCAATTAACTCAATACTAGAATTATCGTCTATTACTTCTACTTTTTCTTTTGTATTACTTTTAATATAAATATTACCATTTTTCAATATGATATCTAATTTTATTTTAGCCTCACCATCGGAATACACATCTACATCAATTGATTTTTCTTTAATGGATTCATAATTTTTAAAGTCTTTCAAGTAAAACCTATTTTCAATTTGATAATCTAATACATTAGAATGACTATTCTCATAATCTTTAATAATTGTTCCATCTTCTATTTCAATAATACGTGATGCATAAAACTTAGCTAAATTGTTTTCATGTGTTACCAAAATAACTAATCTATCTTTAGAAATAGATTTTATTATATTCATGATTTCTAATGAATTTTTACTATCTAAGTTTCCTGTTGGTTCATCCGCAATAATGATATCTGGATCTTTTACAATTGCTCTTGCAATACCTACTCTTTGTCTTTCACCACCTGATAACATTCCAGCTGGCCTATTACGATAACGATACATTCCTAATTTCTCTAGTACATAATTAACTCTAGTTGTTATTTCTTTTTTATCTTTAATACCAATCATTTTAAGAACTAATGCTACATTATCAAAAACACTAAGGTTATCAATCAACTTATAATCTTGAAAAATATATCCAATATTTAAGTTTCTAATTTCATCTCTTTTACTAATAAACTTAGATGTAATTTTTTCACCATTCACATAAATACTTCCACTTTTAACATTATCTAGTCCGCCAATAGTATTAAGAAGAGTTGTTTTACCACTACCACTAGGCCCTAATAATGCAACTAAACCATTATTATCAAGTGTTAATGTAACATTATTAATAACATGAATTTCATTCTTTTTACCTTTATTGAAATATTTATTTAAATTTTTAATTTCTATCATGTCTTATACCTCCTCTGCTAGTGTTTTAATCACACTATTTTTAAATAGTTTTTTAGCATATTTTAGACTTATTATATAAGACATCAATATAAGAATAAGATATAAAAGAAGGTAATCACCTAGACTTAAATAGTTAATAATAGTATCAACAAAAGATAAAGATATAAAACCTAATCCATTTAGACTTATAAATAAGATAAATAAGAAATAAGCTATATTAGCAACAGCTAACAATTCTATAATTAATAATTGCTTAGATACTTTTTTAGAGCCACCTAACATTCGTATAGTAGAAAAATAAATATTACGAGATTTTAAAACTATTTTAATTACAAAATAAGAAATAAATAGTAGCGTTGCAACTAAAATAATAGTAACGACCGTTTTCATAATTCTAAGTACTTGGGTAAGATTGTTGCTTACTAAAGTATCTTTAATAGCTAGTGGGTGATATCCCATATCTTCAAGGCTCTTAGTTACAGAATCAATCTTTGTAGGATCTTTTACAAATACACTACTCTGATATGATCCCTTATTAAATAAACTATCATAATCTTCTGTACTTATAAAAATACTACCATTATACTCTTCATAATTGCTTATTCCCAATAAACTATTCATATTATGAGCATTATACATGTTTGAAATATTAAAATTAGCACTTGCTTTAGTATATAAATTATCTATTTGCACTTTTAATTGTTTATTTAAACAATTACCATATTCACAATAAGTACTTAAATCTTCACTAATATAAACATTACCCTTTGCCACATAATTACTTGGAATCACTCTAAAATTATTATTGTAATAATCAACATCATAATAATTGTTCATAAATAACACCTTGATATCACTTTGTACAATAGTAAACCAAATGTTTATCTCTTTTAATAATTCTCCATCAACATAAAAATTCATAGTATAATCATCATCGTCATCAAGATAACGGATCCCAACAACTTTTAATTTTTTATTTTCTAAATTACCCGCTGGTATATTTGATAAATAAAAGTCATCCTGTACCACTTCTTCACTTAAACTTCCTAAATAATAATCATTTTTATTACCTTCTATTACAATTTCATTATCATTTTCTGGCATCCTTCCTATATCCACTTTATCGTTCAAAGTATCAAGAGAATGAACAGAACCATAGAAATAAAGATAATCTTGATTATTTAATTCCACATGATTTTCTAATACCAAATCATACTTTTCTATTCTTTCAATATTATCTAATTTATTGATTGCTTCATAATCAGAATCACTAAAAATTGACTTATCTTTTTTATTAATAACAATTCTATTAATTGATGTATCATTAAACACATAATTACTTCCTTGGGTACTAGCTTCAAACTCTTCTTTTTTAAAAGCTGAGTATTCACTCATCAGTGCTACTACAACAAATAAATATACTGCTAACAATAAAAGAAACTTTGGTAATATATTGAAAGTATTTCTAAGACCCAATCGTATTTTATTTAAAAAAGTAATATTCTGATAACTAATAGCATAATTACTAGAATCTATTTCTTTCTCTACTTTCTTTATTTTTTTATCTTCTAAAATTTTACCATCATACATTTTTATTTTTCTAGTAACATAATCTTCCACTTGTTCATAATTATGAGTAACAATAATAACTAATTTATCTTTAGCTATTTCACTTAATAACTTTATGATAGAACGAGCGGATTTAGAGTCTAAGTTACCCGTTGGTTCATCCGCAATAATAATAGGAGTATTTTTAGTTAATGCTCTAGCTATTGCCACACGTTGTTTCTGACCTCCTGATAATTTAGATACTTTTGTATTTCTAAACCTATATAAATCTACTTGTTTTATCAAATTTAAAACTCTATCTTTTACATCTTTTTTATTAGCACCATTTAATAATAATACTAACTCAACATTTTGATAAACGGTATAACTATTAACTAAATTAAAATTTTGAAAAATATTGCCGATATACTTTCTACGATAATCTTCAAAATCTGTTTCTGTATAATGGCTAGTCTCTTGACCATTGATATACATTTCTCCTTCTTCATAGGAATCAAGACCACTAATAACATTTAATAAAGTAGATTTACCACTACCAGATTCACCTGTTATAGCTACAAATTCACCCATATCCAGTTTCAAATTAACTTTAGTAAACCCACTAGCAATGACACCTTTATTATAATAAAACTTAGATACATTTTTTAATTCGATCATATTATCTCCTTATTTCTTCTTTATTCACAATATAATTTTACTACACATCATAAGAAATTAATACCTACTATTAGTTGCATTTTGTTAATTGTTCGTTGCAAACATTGTTTTTTTATACATATAGATTAGGATGTTTTGCTTTCAACTTTATAATAATAACAGATACAAAGTGAGTTACTAAAACTACTACTATAACATTTAAAAAATTCCATATTAAATTCATATTATTTATAAAAACAAATTGAAAGATAAAAATAATTAAAGGATGAATTAAATAATAATATTTTGACAATATTCTAAATCTCTTCTTAAAGGAAAAATCAAAAATAGTATCCATATAAATAGCAGATAAAAACAAATAGTATACAAGTGGCACACAGGATAATAAAATGTTACTATTTAATCTTTCAGTCCCTTGTAAAATTAACGCTTCTGCAATTAATAAAAACACACATACAATCAGTTTCAAAAAAGAATGATTAGAATACAACTTTTTTCTATTACCGATCCAATATCCCATCACAACATAGAAAAGTCCAAAAAACAAAAAATTTCTAGTAGTAAAAAATAAATTATAATAGTAAGATAGCCAATCTTTTATACTAGATGGTAAAAAGCCATAATAGGTTTCTGTTGCGCCAAATAATAATAAGATAAATGAAATAACGAATAAATATTTTATTTTCCATCTTTTTTTCCATTTACTTAATACAAATAAAGATAACATAACTGCCGGAAAATACCACAAATGATAATAAGTACCCGTATATAAAAGAACTATAATAAGAGCTATGGGAATAAGAATAATACTAAGTGGTACTAATAAATATACTGGAATTTTAATCATGCTAATATAAGAAGATATCTGAGGTAAATAACTATACGCACTAATTAAAATAATAGGCAAATAGATTAAACACCAAGTTAAGTACAAAGGAATCATAGATTTAATATACTTTTTTATATAATTTGGATTATCTTTTTCCTTCTTAGCTACAAAATATCCTGTAACTACAAAAAAGAAAGGTACACATATTCTACTTACAATATTATTAAAAGCTAAATCTAATTGATTAGAAGTTTCTAAGAATGGTCTCATATGCAAAATTATGATAATAATAGAAAAAATGTATCTAAAAAAATCAATATTATCGTAATTTAATTTATTATCATTATAATTCTTATCTATTCTATATTCTATAAAAACAACAATTATAGACACTATAATAGTAATAAATATCATAATCAAAGGATGACCCAGTCCATTTTCCTTTTGAAAAATATTCACTAATCTTAAAAATAAAATTAATAAAAACACAATAATAAAAGTAAATATTGGCATCTTTCTATTCATTTTATCACCGACTTTATCTCATATTTAGTATAACATTTATATAATAAAACAAAAAGAAAAAGATATTTTAAGATATCTTTATCCTCTTTAATCTTAAGGCATTAAGAATAACAGTAAAACTACTAATTACCATTGCAAAACTAGCAATCATTGGATTAATAGTAATACCTAATGGTGTAAATAACCCAATAGCAATAGGAATCATTAAACTATTATAGAAAAATGCCCAAAATAAGTTTTGTTTGATATTCTTTATTGTTTTGGTACTAATATTTATTAAGTTGATAATGCTATTCAAATTATTGTTAGTTAAAATAACGGAAGAAGAGTCCATTGCTATATCAGTTCCACTATTGACACTGATGCCTATATCACTATTAGCTAAAGCAACACTATCATTAATACCGTCACCACACATCATAACTATATTGTGCTCTCGTTTTAAATCTTTTATAAAATTAGCTTTATCCTTAGGTAACATATTAGCTTTTACTTCCTTGATACCTAAACTATTAGCTATTTGAGTCGCAGTTTTGCTGTTATCACCTGTTAACATAATAGTTTTAATACCTCTTTTATTTAAATTAGTTATTACATCTTTTGCATTGTCTCTTACAATATCATTAATACCAATGATAGCAACTATTTTTTTATTAATAACCACATAAACAATACTATTACCCAATGAAGATATTTTTTCTTCATCATCTTTGTAATCATTTTTGATCTTATATTTAGAAAGTATTTTTTCATTACCTAAAACGATATCTTTATTATCTATTTTACCAACGATTCCATAACCACTAATATTTTTGAATTCATCTACTTCTAATACTTCTATTTTATGATCACTCAAATACTCTATAAATGGTTTTGCAACAGGATGAGTAGATTTACTTTCTAAACTTCCAACGATTTGTAATATATCTTCATCTTTCATCTTGCTGTAATTAATTATTTTAGATATTTTTAGACTTCCATAAGTTAGAGTTCCTGTCTTATCAAAGACAACCACATTAGTTTTACTAGCATTCTCCAATACTTCACTCTTTTTTACTAATATTCCATTAGTAGCACATATTCCTTCACTAACTATGATAGCTAGTGGTGTTGCTAAACCTAGACTACAAGGACAAGCAACAACTAAAATAGTTACAAACACATTAATGGAGTTACCAACATTGTATCCTAGTATCAAATATATTAAGAAAGTTACAATAGCAATTAAAATTACTATTGATACAAAATATCCACTGACTTTGTCTGCTATCTTAGCAATAGGCGCTTTTGTATTAGTCGCTTCAATTACCAATCTAACTATCTCAGATATTGTTGACTCTTTACCAATTTTTACAGTCTTATACTCTAAATATCCATCATAATTTATACTACCAGCGATTACTTTATCACCAATTGTTTTAGCAACTGGCCTACTTTCTCCTGTGATAAAAGATTCATCTATATGACTGTTTCCAGATACAATTTCACCATCTACTGCGATTTTATCCCCTGGTCTACTGATTACTATATCGTCTTTTTTTATTTCATCCAGTGTAACTTTCTTTTCTTTCCCATCAACTTTTATAATAGCGTCATTAGGAGTTATTTGAACAAGTTGTTGTATAGCTTCTTTTGTTTTATCTTTACTAACATTATCTATATATCTCCCTAATTTTATAAAGAAAATAATAATAGCACTAGACTCAAAATACAATTGTTCTACATAACTATGATTACCATTAAAAACCATATACATACTATATATGCTATAAAGCATACTACTAATAACTCCAATAGATACTAAAGTATCCATATTAGGAGTTTTATGAAGTAAATTCTTTATACCACTTGTAATAATATCTAATCCATAACCAATAAATAATAAGGATAAAATAAATAATGTTACAGTATAATTAATTGGGTTTATATGCATATTTAAAGCATCTACTATAGGTAGTCCTACCATATGACCCATAGAAATATACATCAAAATGATAGCTAATATTAAAAAGAATACAAAAGTAAATTTATTTTGATTATTATTCTTTTTTTCTTTTTTTATATCATATAATCCTAAACTTTTAAAACCGGCCTCTTTAACAAACCTTTCAATATCATCTATATTTAATAACTTTTCATCATATTCTATAGTTGCATTTTTCATAACTAAATTAACCGATGCATTCGTAATACCCTTTTGCTTATTTAAATATTTCTCTAATCCATTTGAACAAGCACTACAAGTCATTCCATCAATAGATAAAATAATTTTTTTCATTACTTATTCCTCTACATTAAAACCTAAATCTTCTATTTTCTCATTCAAAATAGATACATCAATATTTTCATTAGCATTAACAGTTACAATACCATCTTTATAATTAGCTTTTACTTCTTCTACTCCTTCGATATCTGATAAAATATTTTTAATTCTATTTTCACATCCGCTACAATGCATTCCATTAACTCTGATAACTACATTTTTCAAAACGATTCCTCCTT
>CALVYX010000036.1 GCA_944372315.1 uncultured Bacilli bacterium | reverse complement strand
TTTGATTATGTCCCAAAAATACTATAGAATACATCACTTGGTGATGTGTATGAGAAAGGTAGAATTAAGAATGAAAGAAAAAATAAAATATGAAACAATTAAAGAATTAGTAGATCACAATGGAAATGAAAAAAGAAAATACAAATCTTTTATAAATTTGTATTTTCCTTTTTGTAATTATTTATACTTGATTAGGGTTAAAATCAATGTCTATTTTAACAGATGATTTACTCTTATAATAATCGATTATTTTCTCTAGCATATTATATAAATCATTATCCTTCTTATATTTTATTAATATATGAAAGCGATACATATTATTCATTTTAAAAACACTACCTACATTAGGTCCTAATACTATACTGGATTTTAAATTTTCTTTTAAGAAAGATGCAACTTTGTTACTTTCATCTCTTGCTAATTCATAATTCTTACTAATGACTTTTATGGATACTAAATAATAATAAGGAGGATAACTTAGTTTTCTTCTAATGTCCATCTCTTGTTTAAAAAATGAGACATAATCATGATTTTTTGCAAATCTTATAGCATAATGATCGGGATTAAAGGTTTGAATGATTACTTCTCCTTCTTTATCTCCTCTGCCACTTCTTCCCGATACTTGACATAATAATTGAAAGGTATCTTCACTACTTTTATAATTAGGAATCATTAAACTAGTATCAGCATTTATGACACCAACTAGTGTTACATTGGAAAAATCAAGGCCCTTAGCTATCATTTGTGTACCTAATAAAATATCATACTTATGATCTTTAAAATCATTAATTATTTTCTCATGAGCACCTTTTCTAGATGTTGTATCGTAATCCATTCTAACAACACGACAATCAAATAAATTATGTAATTGTTCTTCTATTTTCTCTGTCCCAACCCCTAAATTTTTCATGCTATTCTCGTGGCACTTTGGACATATTTCACTATGCTTAGTAGCATATCCACAATAGTGACATCTTAACATATTAGAAGATTTATGATAAATTAAAGTAATATCACAATTAGGGCATTTTTCTACATGGCCACAATTAGAACAAGTAATAAAAGAGGAGTACCCTCGTCTATTAAGAAGTAATATTATTTGTTCATGTTTTTCTAAGCGTTCTTTCATTTGGTTAATTAATTCTACAGAAAAATAATTGCCTTTATTCTTCTCTTTATTCATATCGATTATTTTAACTAAAGGTAGAGTTTTATTATTCACTCGATTAGGAAGAGTTACTAAAGTATATATTCCCTTAATTGCTTTGGCATAACTCTCCAAAGACGGAGTAGCACTTCCTAAAACAACTAGACTATTATGATACTTACTTCGTTCTATCGCAATATCAATAGCACTATATTTAGGATTATTGTCTTGCTTATACGAAGAAGTATGCTCTTCATCTATGACAATTAAACCTATGTTTTTTAATGGTGCAAATATAGCACTTCTAGCACCTATTACAATTTTTACTTCCCCACGAGCTATTTTACGATACTCATCATATTTTTCTCCTTCTGATAATCTACTATGTAAAATAGCAATATTTTCCCTAAATCTTTTCATAAATCGATCTACCATTTGAGGAGTTAGGGAAATCTCAGGAACTAATACAATACTCGTTTTATTATTTTTTAACATGCTTTCAATTAATTCCATATATACTTCCGTTTTACCACTACCAGTAACTCCATGTAATAAATATGTCTTAGGTAACTCTTTATTACTTAAAATAGTATCTACTACCTTTTGTTGAGATGAAGTTAGTGGATGCTTATCCAATAATACATGTTCATCGTTATTTAATCTATATATTTCTTTTACTACTTCTATTAATATTTTCTTATTTAATAAATTCTTTAAAATACTAGGAGATATTTCTAGTAACTCTTTTCGTGATATTTGTTTTTTATCATAAACTAAATTAACCATATCCATTTGTTTATCCGTCAATTTATAATTAATAAGTTCTTTATAATCGATCCCTAATTTGATTATTTTTTCATGCTTTATATGAATAGAAGTTTTTGCTTGAGCCTTTAGTGCCTTAGGAAGCATGACTTGATAACAAGAAATCAAAGTAGATAAAGTCTTCTTAGACATATATTTACCTAATTCTAATAATTCATTATCAAGAATAATATCATCATCTACAATATTAATTACTTCTTTTAATTCTCTATCAGTTTTGGTTTTGTTTATAGAAAGAATAAACCCTTCCAATATTTGATTATTAAAAGGAACCGTTACACGAATTCCTATTTTTACTTTTGATTCTAAACTAGAAGGTACAATATAATCAAAAATACGATCTATATTCTTATTAGATAATTCTACTAAAACACCAACAATCATATTATCCCTCCAAAATCATTATACATGAAAAAAGAATATATTTCTATATTCTTAAAATTATATTAATTAGTTTTAATAACGTATGGATTCGAAACAGTTCCATCTCCACCTTCCACTATTTCTACAGTTGATTTCAAATTGATGACCGGGCGGGCACCCCCACCCCCCGCATCGCCAACAAAGTAGTAGGTCAAACTATTTCTGTAATCGACGTTGCCAACGTTAGCGTCAGACCCATTGAAGTGTGAAGGACTAATAGTCCAAAAATAATCTCCTGTATATAAATAACTAGTGTTAATAACAGCATATACTCCCCATACTCCACCTGCATAGGCTACTTCATCGGATGTTATTAATCCGATTGGATAATCTAATGCTTTGTTCCCTTTACTATTTGTAGTTGTAGTATATAAATCATTACTTTGTGGGCATGCAAATTGTGGTGTTTTATTAGTTCTCAATCTATTATAAGCTCCATAATATGTAGTGTTTGAGCCAATTCCTGTTCCACTCGATAAACTCCTATCACCACAAAATCCTGCATCTGTTAAATAACTAGCATAACTAGTTAAGTTGTTCTCATACCATGTGTCTATCACGCTTTTTATGGTACTATCATTGCTATTTGCATGAGTTTCTGCATAGGTACTACTTCCTGGTGTGCCATACATGTATCCAATATACGCATTATCTTCAAAATTATTATTAAATGCAACATTTCTTATTGTTGCAGCAGTTCCAGTCGCATTAGCTGTTTCTCCTTGATAAATTAATCTTACGGAGCCATCCTCATTTATTCTAATTATCCTCCAATAAAATCCTGCAAAACTTACATAATTGTTTTCTACTGCTCCTCTATAGTAATATGTTACTTTGTTATCTTCTGTATTTGTACTTGTATAATATAATCCTTTTGTCCCATCTTCTTCGCTTGTTTGGCTAAAATCAATGCTTGCATCACTTTGTGCTTGGTTATCTCTTAATATTGCACTAGCTAATGTAGTTCCTGTATCAGGCTCTATTACCTGTCCTACATCTTGTACATAGGTAATATTTATTGTTAATGTTTTATTTAACACTTCTGGTTGACTTGTTACATTTGCATCATAACTTATTTTGATATTGAATGTTATTTGTGTATTTTTTGCTAACTTATCTCCTTCATTTATTCCACTTACTTCAAATATTAAAGCACTATTTTCTGTTTCTGTTGTCTCTATGTTTTCTATTATTGCATCCAATGTTCCTTGATTCTCTACTGTAATTTGATACTCAATAGAGTCTCCTGGCTTTTGTAGATCAACATCAAACGTTGCTATGGTGCCACTTGCCGTTGGATTAGTATTGATTGTTACTCCACTTGTTTTACTTACTTCTTGAATATTCGTAAATACTACACTCCAATTAGACTCTATACTCGAGGTTCCATTAATATTTAAGTTTGCACTAAAGGTTGCAAATCCTATTACCATGATACATACTACTACACATAATACTCCTTTTTTGTTTCATTATACCTCCCATATTATTACATATTTTATTCTAACAAATAAATTGATATTTTTAAACTCCTATCTCATATAATATATATTAAGTTAACTTACATAGTTTAGAAACATAATCACAAATGTACTTTATTACTATAGAGATTACAATCATAATAGGAAATAACAATACTAAGTAAACACTACTTCTTGCAATAGTTTCATAAAAAGCAACTTGTAAAATAATCAAATGAATCAAGTACATCTCTAAAGAAATTTTATTTATAAATAAAAGAAATTTGGATTTTAATTTTACCTTAACTAATATCATGGTGATTAATATAATAAAAATAATTGGTATGATAAATTGCAAATAATGATATCCTCTTATATATAAATACATAAAAATTAAAAAAATAAATAATAAAACAACAAATTTAAACCAATAAAACTTCTTATAAAATAAGAATATTTTTTCTTTATAGATAGCAAAAATAGCTCCTAAAGGGAAACAAAATACAGTATTATACCACCAAGTTCCTTTTCCTATTAATCTACATAATATTATATAAAGCAACATAGAACATATTAATACCAACATGCCTTTTCTTTTGGAGATTTTAAATGAAAAATAAAAACTAATATACATAAAAATTATACATGCTACAAACCATAATTCTCTTCCATTAGCAAAATTAAACTGTAACGATGATACTATAATATCCCCTATACCATAATTAGTATTTAAAAATATGTTATTTATTATTGTCGTTACTATATTGCAAATAATAAAAACTATATAAATGTTAACAAATTTCTTAAAGAAACCTTTTAAATAATTATCCTTCTTTAAATATTGAGTCATCAATCCATAACCAGATACAAAAATAAATATAGCTACTGCTAAAAGACCTGTAGTAGCAAAAAGATTCTCTATTATTCCTTTATTAACGCTAAACATTCCGATGTGACATAATATAACTAATAATACGGATATTCCTTTCATAATATTAGTATTATCTGTAGATAGATATTCCTTATTTAGTTTAGGATAACTACTTTTTAATAAAACGATAGCAATCATTACAATAAATAATAAATCGAGTCCTATAGTATCGCTTAATATAATCTTCATAATATCACTTCTTATAAAGAATTATACTATAAAAAAATAAAAAGGACTATAGGTCCTTTACAAATTATAATTTAAATGCTGTAATTCATCTAATACAAACAGTCCATCTTTTCGTATTAATTTATCATCAAAGTATATTTCTCCTCCACCATAATCTTTTCTTTGAATTAACACTAGATCCCAATGAACACTAGAGTCGTTTCCATTATAACTTTCTTTATATGCAGCCCCTGGAGTAAAATGTATACTTCCAATTATCTTTTCATCAAATAATATATCTCCCATTGGATGAAGTATCTTAGGATTCAGTCCTAAGGAGAATTCTCCAATATACCTACTGCCTTCATCAGTATCAAAAATCTTATTTAATTTTTCATTTTTTTCTTTTTCTTCACAAGTAGCATTCATAATCTTACCATCTTTAAATTCTAATCTTATATTAGTAAATACTTCTCCATGGTAAGTACTACTAGTATTATAAGTAATCACTCCATTAACACTATTTTTAATAGGACAAGTAAATATTTCACCGTCTGGTATATTACTCTCTCCTACACAAGGAATTACTGGCATATTTTTAATAGAGAAAGTAATATCTGTTCCTTCCCCAATGATTCTTACTTTATCAGTTTTTTCTATTAATTGTTTTAATGGTTTAATATCCTCTTTCATTTTACTATAATCCAGTGTCATAACATCTAAACTGTAATCTAAGAAACATTCAAATTTAGTTTTAGCCTTAAAACTATCTACATAGGAAGGATAATTTAATAATACCCATTTTCTTTCATTGACCATTTTATCATGGATATCGTAAGTTTTCTTATTAATTTCATTCCTTATTGTCTCATTGATATCTTTTGCTTCATAGTCATTTAAGTTATATCTAATATTAACAAATGAATCAAAATGCTCTAACTCAAACTTTTGATATTCTCTCATTAAATCAATTCTTTTAGAAGTACTAGTCTCTTTTAATAAATTACTAAGAAAAGGATCTACATAATTAGTAAATGCTACTCCCTTTCTTAAATTAATTTTTTGAATAATTTCTTTTACTAAAGTTCTTGCCTCTGTTGTTTGATAAGTTATTAGGACTTTTTCATCTTCTTTAATATTTAATGAATACTTAACAATAATATCTGCTAGTTTTTTTATCTTTTCTTCCATATAATCACCCTTTTTTATCAGATACATAAAATATTCTAGAGGAGGAATATCATGTATTCAAATAATAGTATGCCCCAATATCGAATGAATATGCCAAGAAGAGGATTCGGTTTAAATAGACGGAATGATGATCGATTTTTCAGCGGTGGATTTGTAGCACCTTTTATATTAGGGGGTATTACTGGCAGTTTATTAACACGACCTAATAATTTTTATGGACCATATCCTGTGCCAGCACCTTATCCAGTCCCTTTTGTAGTAAATAATCCATATCCTTCATATTCAGAAAATTACTATTATTATTAAAAGAAGACTTTACAAATGTAAAGTCTTTTATAATATATCTTTCAAATTATCTTTTTCTTTTTTCAAATAATCATTTAAATATTCATCATTAAATAGATAATCATATCTAAACAAAGAAAATCCCCCATAATTACTTACATTTCTACTAATTAATACTTGCTTTTTGATAATATCATTATTTTCAATCCATTCATTACTGCCACCTTTAGCATATTCATCCGTTGTTCCTACTTTATAAAAAGCTAATGCTGGTATTAATTTGATATTATTTACTTTAATTAACGAGTTCCACATACTAACAGTTTCCATAAAAGGCATGACTTCACTTAAAAAACCAAAATAAACTTGAGGCATTATGTAATCAACATAACCTTCTTCACTTAATATTTTTTTAGTATCAATGTAATTGCTATCATAATTATTATTAATGTTACCTTCTGGCGATATACCAAATACTACTTCTTCTTTTATACTTTTTATTTTATCGTATACACCTTTGATTAATAGTGAAACATTATTTAATCTATAATCACTTAAACTAAGAGTTCCCCCGTTGTCTAAATATTCTTGATAATTTTCCAAATCAATAGTATCATCTGGATAAAAATAATCATCAAAATGAATACCATCAACGTCATAATTTTGAACTAGTTCCTCTACACCAGAAATAACTAAATCTCTTACTTCTTCACTAGCAGGATTATAAAATATTCCTACATCATCGATAATTTTCACATGATCCGTATCTAAATATTTATATGCCGGATTACTAGTAGAAATAGTAGAAGTATCCGTGGTACTTCTTATTCGATATGGATTTATC
This sequence comes from uncultured Bacilli bacterium, assembly GCA_944372315.1. The sequence continues at coordinate 18,006 of CALVYX010000036.1, read as the reverse complement.
CAAGCATGTAACTCAATATTTCTTTTATGCGATTCATCAATAAAAAATTGTAAAATATCATATCCCGGCTCTTTTCCTTCTTCTATAGAAACATAACTACTATATGGAAAAATTTCCGATGGATAAATAGCATCTGAAAAAGGTCTTACATGTAAAATAATCATATTAAATTTATTATCTTTAATATTATCTAATATTTTAATAATATTAGTTTTGCTTTCTTCATTAGTTTTATTATTTATATATTCATCTAATTCTATATATGAAATAAATATTGCTCTTTTTTCATCTTCATATTCTAATGATACAGTCTCATCTTTAGATAACTTTTGTTCCTCTTTTTTTATATCCATAATAAAAAAAGTAATAACTACAAAAATAATTACTACTAATATTAATTTCTTCATACCATTCACCAGTTAATCATATGATGAATTTTAAAAATTATTTCTTTTTTTATTTATTATCACTAATTATTAACATACTATCTCCAAACGAGAAAAAACGATATTTGTTTTCAATTGCTTCATAATATGCTTTTAACACTTTATCACGTCCAGCTAAAGCACTGATTAACATTATTAAAGTTGATTTTGGTAAATGAAAATTAGTAATTAAATTATCTACTATTTTAAATTGGTATCCAGGATAGATAAAAATATCTGTCCATCCACTGCATGAAGTTAACTTACCATATTTATTCATAACAGTTTCTAATACTCTAACTGATGTTGTTCCTACTACAAATATTCTTTTATAATTAGATCTAGTCTCATTCAAAATATCAACAGTTTCTTTACTTAACGAATAATACTCACTATGCATTTTATGTTCCTCTATTTTGGATACATTAACAGGACGAAAAGTACCTAATCCAACATGTAAGGTAACTGGAGCAATTCGTACTCCTTTTTTCTTTATTTCTTCTAATAATTCTTTAGTAAAATGTAATCCTGCAGTAGGTGCTGCTGCACTTCCTATTTCTTTAGCATAGACAGTTTGATATCTATTTTGATCCTCTAATTTTTCATGAATATAAGGAGGAAGTGGCATAGTACCTAATTTATCTAAGATTTCATATAATATTCCATCGTAAATGAGTTCGAAAGTTCTAATTCCTTCTGCCCCAATATCAATACATTTAGCTTTTAATAGACCATTGCCAAAAGAAACAATTGTTCCTAATTTAACTCTTTTCGCAGGTTTGGTTAAACATTCCCAGTTATTATCATCAATATTTTTTAATAATAACACCTCAATAACAGCTTTTGTCTCTTCTTTTTCTCCAATAAGTCTTGCAGGAATTACTTTAGTATCATTGATTACTAAAGCATCTCCTGCTTCCAAATAATCAATAATATTCTTAAAATGATGATGAGATATCTCACCTGTATCTTTATTTAAAACCAATAATTTAGAAGATGCTCTATCTTTAAGTGGCGTTTGAGCAATTAACTCTTCTGGTAAATCATAATCAAAATCTTCTAACTTCATAATATACTCCTTACTAAAAATGTAGCCCCTCTTGTTCTAATTCTTTATACACTTCTTCAAATGGCTTCACCATATCTAATAAATCAGCTTCACTGTTACTTCTAATAAATGTAGCAGACTCTTTCTTAAAATTATCAAGTTCTTCTTTATTATTTACATCAATATCAAATTCTAAAAATTTATCTTCTACAACACCTAATATTTCCAACTGATGATAAATATTAGGTGTTTTTTCAATTATTGATGATAATACATCATGATCAGCACACATTTTCAAGTGATCTCTCATATATTTGCTATTAACTACAAATGAGAAAAAAGATAATAATGCTAATTCATTGTTATTCAAATCTGTAACTAATTCGTAATGATTTTCCATCATATTTGCCAAAGTTAAAATTATAGGCAATTTTTTAAAAGTATTTTCAGAATTGGAATAAGGTTCAGAAAATTCACGATCAATAACAAAAGAAACATCCATCATTTTTTTTCGTTTCGTAGAATCATCAATCTTTGTAATAGCATCTACACCTACTTCCAGGCAATCTTTAGAACAAATTTTTGAACCTTTTGCAACCATATTTCCTACTACTTTTAAATATTCGTCATAATTCATCCTCTTCTTTTCAAATAAATATATATATTTCATACTTAATCCTCAAAATCAAACAGTGTTCCTTGTCTTGTAATATTTAAATGACTATATCCTAATTCTGTGATCATTCTACCACGTGGAGTTCTTTTTAAAAGACCACGTTGAAGTAAGAAAGGTTCACATACATCTTCTAGCGTTGATACTTCTTCACCAATCACACTAGCAAGTGACTCAATACCTACTGGCCCTCCATTAAATTTAAGGGCAATTGTTTTTAATAATTGATAGTCAGTCTCATCAAGCCCCATTTTATCTACTTTTAATTTATCAAGAGCTAATTTAGTAATATCTAGATCAATTACACCATTTCCTTTTACTAGCGAAAAATCTCTTACTCTTTTTAATAGACGATTAGCAATTCTAGGTGTACCTCTACTTCTACTCGCTAATTCCATTGCTGCATCATCTTCAATCTCTACTCCTAATACTTTAGCAGTTCTTTTAATAATAGCAAATAATTCTTCATCCGTATAATATTGTAATTTTGCAATAATTCCAAAGCGATCACGTAATGGACTAGTTAAATCCCCCGCCCTAGTAGTAGCACCAACTAAAGTAAAAGGTGGTAAATTAATTTTAATGTTTCGACTATTTCCTTCGCTTCCTACAATAATATCTAAAGTAAAGTCTTCCATAGCAGGATATAATATCTCTTCTATATAAGATGGCATTCTATGAATTTCATCAATAAATAATACATCTCCTGGTTCTAAAGATGATAAGATAGCTGCTAAGTCTCCTGCCTTTTCGATAGAAGGACCACTTGCTGTTTTTATATTACTACCAAGTTCATTAGCAATAATATATGCTAGAGTTGTTTTACCTAATCCTGGTGGACCATATAGTAAAACATGATCAAGACTTTCATCTCGCATTTTAGCTGCCTCTACAAATACTTTAATATTTTCTTTTACATCAGACTGTCCAATATAATCTTTAAATAAACTGGGCCTAATATTTTCCTCATATACATCTTCTACTTGTTCTTCACTGCTTAAAACATTATTGTCGTTCATTATTGATCACTCCTATTTTAGTAATAATTTCAATGCCTCTTTTACTTGATCTTCTATTGATAACTCATTATTAACCTTTGGAATAATAGACTTAAATTCTTTTTCTTTATATCCTAATCCTTTTAATACTTCAATAAGTTCTTCATAACTATTATCATTTAATTCAAGTGTTGACACAGCACCTAATTTACCTTTTAAATCTAAGATAATTTGCTTAGCTAATTTATCACCTATTTTAGGAAACTTTCTTAAATATAAAAGATTTTCCCTCTCTATAGCATCAATTACTCCACCAACTGAGCCAGTAGCAAGGATTGGAAGAGCCATTTTAGGACCCAATCCCTTTACACTAATGAGTTTTAAAAACAACTCTTTTTCTTCAACTGTTTTAAATCCATATAAAGATAATTCATCTTCTCTTACTACTTGATACAAATAAACTTTATATTCATTACCCTCTTGAAAAGAATAAGGATTAGGAGTATTAATTACATATCCTATTCCAGAACACTCTAATACAATATAACTACTACTAACTTCCGTTACTTTGCCTATCATATAATTGTACATATACTTCACCTTCTAAATAATTATATCATATTGCAAACAAACGTACAATATAAAAAGATGCATAGCATCTTTAATTTAAATTAATTGGTTTTGATAACATAAGGATTAGAACTAGTTCCATCTCCATCAGAAATTTGTACATCAGATTTCAAATTGATGACTGGACGAGCACTTACACTGTTAGTCACATTGCCATCTGTCGATGAAACGACTAAATAGACGTTACATTGATCAGCACCAGCACTTGCGAAACTCCAAGGAGACATTGTCCAGTAATAATCTCCTGTATTCAAATAATAACTATCATTGTTTTTATTATATACTCCACCTGCATATGCTGCTTCATCTGCTGTTATTAATCCTATTGGATAGTCTAATGCTTTATTTCCCTTACTGCTACTACTTGTAGTATATAAATCATTACTTTGTGGGCAACTAAACTGTGGTGTTTTATTGCTATATAATCTATTATATGCTCCATAATATGTTATTAGTGTTCCTACTCCTCCTCTCCCATTTGCTATACTTCTATCCCCACAAAATCCTGAGTCTGCTAAATAAGAAGCATAACTTAATAAATTCTCTTCATACCATGTGTCCAGTCTTTCTTTTATGGTACTATCATTTATATTTGCATGGGTTTCCGCATAGGTACTATTTCCTCTCCCCCCATTCATATATCCTATATGGGCATTGTTATTATAGCTACTATTAAATGCACTTTTTCTCCCTATGATTGTATCACCACTAGTTGCATTAGGAGTTTCTCCTTGATAAATTAATCTTACACTTCCATCTTCATTGATTCTTATTATTCTCCAATAAAAACCGGCAAATTGCACATAATTATTTTCTACTGCTCCCCTAAAATAATAAGTTCTTTGACTGTTTTCTGTATTAGCATTAGTATAATATAATCCTTCTCCATTTGTTGCACTACTTATCTGGCTAAAATCTATACTTACATCACTTTGTTCCTCATTATCTTCTAATATTTTATTTCTTAACAAGGCACTATCACTATCTTCATCTATATCAATATCAAAGGATTCACATGTTTTTATTTTACTTGTTTTACCACTTACTATTGAACTAAAACTCCCTAATTCTAATCCTTCTTCAGTTATCTTTCCTACTTCATTATCATTTACTATCTTTATTTCTATTTCATCCGATAACGATAACTTTGTTCCATATCCTACTTCATCTTTTGCACTTACATAATATTCAAACCCTTGACTATTTTCTTTCCTAGTAACTAATATAAAACTTTGTTCTGGTATATATGGACCAAAAGGTGAATTGGTATTACTTCCTTGTTCTAATTCTACACAATTAATTGGCACTACTAAATATTCGTCAGTATTAAAAACATATCCATCATCATAACTATTAACTTTAGTACTTACTGCATCTACCATTTTCCCTAAATTAGTAGCATATGTATCTTTTCTTGAATCATTTATATATCTACTTACCGCTGGTATTGCTATTAATAATTAAACTCCCAATATTATAATTACTGCTAATAATTCTATCAAGGTAAAACCTTTGTTATTTTTCACTGTGTATCACGCCCCTATTTTCTTATTCATTATACCGGTTTTATTATTAAAATTCAACAAAAAAGTAGTTATTGTAACTACTTTACATAAAAGTTATTTTTATTTAACTAAAGCTGAAATTACCTCACTACTATAATTGGTATACTCATTTCCAAAGCGATCTGTATACTTTATATATCCTCTTGCAAACCACCTATCATTAACACTAATATTATCTTTTCTAATAGCAAAAATATTACCCAGCTCACAATTATTATTAGATTTACCAACTAAGATATTAGAAGTATCAAAAGTTAAATTAATATTAGTTGCATTATTATTTTTTAAAAGTATTGCTCCACACTCACTAATTGTGTAATTATCATTATTGGGATAAATTGCCATCATATTCCACATCAAATAATTTTTACTATCATCACTTACTACTTTAGCATTTTTATTCATGACTATAGTTGGTACGGAATCAAAAACCATATTCTTACTAGAATAATCCCCACTTTCATTAATCACTCCTGCTACATAATTAGAAGTATAATTAACAAAACTAGCATAATATAATTTTTCATCATTATTAGGAAAAGATAAATATCTAAAAATACCATTGATATCTTTACTATAATCGCTAGATAACTCTTGATTATTATATTTTAATACACCATTATTCACGGTTGCTTCTTTATTATAAATAGAAGTATCCATATTTTTCACTAAAGTATCATATATATCATGAACATCTTCCATAAAATCATAAGATACCGTGAGTTCTCCTGATACGGGAGTCAACAATATATTAACATCATCTTCTTTTGTATTACTACTTTCTTCAAAAACAGTATTTGCTACATATAAATCTTTAATACTACTAGCTTTATTTATATTGGTTAACTTAGAATTACCATATACAACAGATTCTTTACTTAATTCTTTTTCTCCAATTAATGGAATCCCATGATTAGAAGAATCAATAGCAGCAAAGTAGTAATCATAATAATCTCCTTTATTCAAAACAATTACATAACTATATTCATCTCTAAATCGTCCATAAGGCGAATTTTTATTTAAATCTAAACTAGATAATTTTACTAGTAAAGCCTCGTTTTCTAATGGTATCTGCTTATAGTCTAATGAGTTTATATGGCTCTTTACTTCATCAATATACTCTAATGCTACATTAATATAAATTTCTTTTTTTCTATCTTTTAAATAAGTATACAAATTAGGAACCACTGTAAAGCACAGTATTCCAACAATCACAATAATTGCCAACAACTTAATTTTCATAATACCCTTATTATTCATAATATCACCTATATTACTACAAATTATCCTTTTATCTCAAAATGATTTCCAGAATCTAAATAAAGAATTCCTTTTTTACCTTCCAAAGTAGGATATATCTCATTATATTTATTAATTAACTCAAATCTAGTAATAGTTACATACACACTATTTCCATCATTCATATATAACAAAAATCTTTCTTTATCATAATCATTAGGCTGATACTCTATATGAGAAATTTTATCAAGAACCTCTTTATCAACTTTTTTCATTTTCTCAACAAATTTAGGGAACACAGTATCAGGTACGTAATTTACTAAAATAGGTAAGGAAACTTCTTTCGTAATAGGAACTTCTGTATCTTTATCCACTACTATTTTGTTAGTATTAGAGTTAATAAATAATAAATCATATTCGGTAACATAAATATTAAATACCGCAAGAAATCCTCGCTTTACTTCAACACTTTTTATATAAGGATTATTCTCAATTTTATCTTTTACTTTTTTAGTAGAAGTTTTTAAGAAACTAGGATAGTCTTCTAAATTAGCTAATTCAATGATTTCTTGGTCACTAACAATTGAATTATCATAAATATATATATTTTTTATTTTTACTTCCATAAACCAAGCAACAAGAAAAAACACTATTACTATTAATAATAGAAAAATTAAAATTGGAATAAATTTTATCTTAGTTTTTTTCTTGATTTTCTTGGCCATAAATTACTCCCAATTGACAAATTCTTGCTCTACTTTTAATTTAACATGATATTTATCTTCTACAGCATCTTGTGTAAATTCAATAAGTTCTTTAATATCACTTGCTTTGGCATTACCTTTATTAATAATAAAATTGGCATGCTTGGTACTTATTTGAGCTCCTCCTTTAGTTAGTCCTTTTAACCCTAAATCTTCAATCATTTTCCCAGCAAAAAGACCTTCAGGATTTCTAAAGACTGAACCTGCAGAAGGATACTCTAAAGGTTGCGATTCTAATCTTCTTTTTTTCCTTTCTTGATTCACTTTGTATATTTCTTCTTTCTTACCTTTATTTAAGCCGATCGTGGCTTCTAAACAAATATATTCTGGATGCTCTTGAAAAAAAGAAGTACGATAATGAAAACCTAGTTCTCTATTAGTCATAGTAATTACTCTATAATCTGGAGTTAATACTTTAACTCTTTTAACAATATATCCCATATCACTTTTATAGGCCCCTGCATTCATATATACAGCTCCACCTACAGTTCCTGGGATACCACTAGCAAACTCTAGTCCTGTTAAAGATTTCCTTGCTGTAAGACTGGCTAATTTCATCAAATTATATCCTGCTCCTACTACAACTATTGTATCTTTGATTTCTATATCATCAAAGTGATTTAATTTAATAATAACTCCCCTATACTCTTTATCACTAAATAAAGTATTAGAACCATTTCCTAATATTTTGTATTTAATATTGTTTTGTCTAATATATTTTAATAACTTAATTAAATTTTTTACATTAGTAGGATAGATAAAACAACTAGCAATCCCACCTACTTTGTAAGTTGTATGTTCCTTTAATGGTACATTTTCTACAATTTTTCCAATATCCATCTGTCTTAATTTATTTATGTGTTCCTTCATATTAACCCTCGTTTATTAATTCTTTAATTATATTATAGATTTTAGAAGCACTATCTTTTACTCCTAGACTTTCACTATTCTTCTTCATTATATCATATTTTTTAGGATCATTTAATATTTCATCGATAGTTTTAATTAATAATTCACCAGTTAAATCTTTTTCTTCAATAATAACTGCTGCTTTTTTCTTTTCTAATACTAAAGCATTCTTATATTGATGATTATGAGTAACATAAGGAGATGGAATTAAAATACTAGGTAAACCTATAGCAGTAATTTCAGCAATGGTAGATGCTCCTGCTCTTGTTACCATTAAATCAGTTCTCTTCATCACTGATAACATATCATCTAAATAAGGAACTATTTTAACATTAGATGGAATATTAGATAGTTTTTTGTACTCGTCATAGTAATTCTTACCAGTTACAAAAAGAACCTCATATTTTCCTTTACTAAATAATGGAATGATTTCTTTTAACTTATCATTCATTGTCATTGAACCTAAACTTCCCATAACAATCAACACTAACTTCTTACTAACACTTAATCCATATTTATTTTTTATTAAAGGTTTAGCTTTTAATACTTCTTCACTTCTAGGATTGCCTGTAAAAATAGTTTTTTTAGGATCAAAATATTTAATACTATCTTCTAACGATACTCCTATTTTATCAACTTTACGACTTAATATTTTATTAGATAATCCTGGAATAGAGTTTTGCTCATGAATAAAAGTTTTTATTTTTAACTTAGTTGCAACTTCCATTACTGGTAAAGTAATATACCCTCCTATTCCTAAAACAACATCTGGTTTAAAATCCAATAATATTTTTCTTATTTTTTTCTTTGCTTTCAAATAAACAGATAATACTTTAACGTTTTTAAAAATTGATTTTCGATTTAATCCTTTCATCTCTATCCCTATATAATTGATGCCAGTTTTAGGAACAATAGTAGCTTCCATACGATCAGTAGTACCAATATACAATATTTCGCTATTTTTATCCATTTCTTTTATTTTAGATATAATAGCTAACGCTGGATAAATATGCCCACCAGTACCACCTGCACTAACGACTACTCTCATTTTATCACTTCCTATTATTCATTATATCATAAGTATATGAGTAATAGAAAGAAAAAAGAAATCGTCATAAATTTCTAGCATTCACTTTTTTAGGCTAAAATCACCTTTAAACTCTCTAGTCTGTTATTACCATTAACTTTTATAAAATATATATTATTATCAAAAAAACGATTGTTAATTCTTAACAACCGTTACTTATTATTAATAACCTTCTACAGTACATTCTTCAAACGTAAAGTCATAACTATTAATTATTTGATATAAAATTTCGTCTTCTACAATTACCGTTTCCCCAGTAGATATTTTCCCAACAGGAAATATTATTTGATTTTTTGAATTGCCTTCTTTGTCCAAAAAAGTAAACACTAAATCTAAATTCTCATAATTAGAATCCGAAATATTTTTTACTTCAAATTTTACAATAGCAACATCAAAATTCTCTTTATAAGAAGTTATTTCCATATCATTAACTATAAAATCTTCAGTATCATGTTGTTCTTTTAATTTACTACTATTATTTATTCTATTACCATTATTATCAATGGTACAGACATCACAATTTTCAATATTATTAGTATCAAAAGAATAATTTGGTTCTTCCTCTTCTTCATCTAAAGGAGGCGTAACTACATCTTCATCTTCTCTATAATTAAATGCCATATAAATAGAGATAGATACTAAAATCAATATTAATAATATTAAGATCATTATTATTACATTTCTATTTTTCATAATTGCTCCTTATTACCATGCAACCCATTCTGCAGGAACCCATTTATCACTACAAGTTGGATTAACTATATTAGAAACACTAGGCGTACACAAACTGCTATTTTCTAAAGACCCTCTTAACCATAATTTCCCCGAACTAGTAGAATATTCCCAAGTGGTTGTTTTAAAATAAGCGGGAGTTCCGTAATTAGTAGCAATCATTCCTGCCATATTTTTGGTAGGACTATATGGTTGATCTACATATTTTCTACAATATAATCCCCACTCAGCATTTGGGAAAGCTAAAAATCTACTATAATTAATAGTAACTATTGCGTAATACGTTCTATTAGAAGATACGGATAAAGATTTGTTAGTAGCTAAAGATGCAGTAGTTGCACTACTAGAAGTATTCCATCCTTTAATAGTAAATAAAGTAGAAAAACTTTGATCACCCTTAGCACTAAGAGAGGCATCTGTAGAGTCTCCTCTGGAATTTGTTTGATTTAAATTGGAAATACCAGGCGACGTTATTGTACAACTAGTTTGATTATTATAAATATAGCAACTTTTAGTAGTAGATGTACCATTCCATAACGCTTTGTTGTAATTAAATGTTACAGTTATTTGTTTTCTCCAAACAGCATAAAGAGTAATGGATTGATCTTTAGAATAGATAGCACCAGATTTATAATTTATAGTAGTACTATTCTTAGTAGCACTCCATCCCATAAACTCATATCCTGATCTACTTGGCTTTGAAGTCGTTAAGGTTAAATTAACTCCTGGACGTTTCGTTTGAGTAGATGGCCCTCCACTTCCGCCATTCGCATTGAACGTTACGGTATAACTGTTTATCGTCCAATGCGCATATAATGTTTGATTACTTGTAATGGTTACTTTATTACTACTAGTAATTTTTGTTCCTCCACTAGAGGAAGTATACCATCCATTAAACGTATATCCTGTTCTTGTTGGTGTTGGTAATGTTCCATAGGTAGAATTATAGGTTACTGTCTTGCTACTTGGACTTACACTTCCTCCATTGGCATTAAATGTTACCGTATAACTTTTTGCTTTCCATACAGCATATAATGTCACAGCTCTGTTATTATTATATCTTCCTCCTGCACTATATGTCGCACTTATCGCATTACTTGACGTACTCCACCCTACAAAATCATATCCTGTCCTTGTTGGTTTTGTTGATGATAACGTTAAATTTTCACCATGTAACTGATATTGTGTTGATGGTCCTCCACTTCCCCCATTGGCGTTGTATCTTATTTCATATCTCATTTGAAATACTTTCGATGGATATACTCCTGTCGATATATTTCCTGCATTATCTTCTACTTGGGCCCATACATAATATTTATTCCCTGACATACTTCTATTTACATTTAATGTCGCTGTCGAAAAGTTTGTATAACTTGTTGGCGCTGTCGTGCTACTTGTACTTATCGCATATTTCCTTGTCTTTATTCCACTTCCTCCACTATCACTTGTCGTTAAACTAAAACTTACATTTGCATTTGTATTCCCTACTGTTACTGTTGGTGTACTCCCATTAGGATCTATTGTAACTGTCGGTTTATCTACATCTACCTTGATTAAATAATTCTCTGTCTCCTCTGATACATTCCTTTCATTCGTTACCATTCTAAATTTATAATTTCCATTTACATTCTCTTTTATCGCTATACTACAGGAATTACTTGATGTCATACTACACTCTATATCTTTCCATCCTCCATCTATATACCATTGAAAACTTCCTACACTTGTCCCACTTAATTCAAAAAAGTTATCGTTTACTTCTAGAGTTACTATTACTCCATTACTCCATGTCCCTGTTGTATATTCTGTATTATCACTAGTCTTTTTTAGCGTTACTGTTGGTGCTTTATGTCTATATACTACTGCTTTTAATTCTGTTTCACCACTAGAGTTCCTATCAGCATATTTTAAAATAAATTCCTTTTTATTATCAGCATCTAATATTGGAGTTGTATCTAATTCATCTATATTTGTTGGTAATATTTCTTCTTTACTATCTTCCGCTAATACTCTATCTAACTCATCCCCGTTATCATTGTATTTTACAATATTTAAGGTTCTCATTAGTTTTTCTCTTATTACTTCTCTTGAAGTATTATAGTAAATATACAAATCTTCATTGGTTCCAAAGTCATATCGGATATTGTCATTAGTTAACCATGCTGGATCACAGTAATCTACATTATCACTTACATAGTCATCTCCATTACATTTAATACATGCTTTATATTCGTAACTATCTTCTCCTCTATATATAGCTACTACATAACTTTCCTTATCTTCTAAAGAACAACTATTTCCTTTATAATCCAACAAATTATCGGTATATTTTTCCTCTATTAATTCACTTACATTAACATAACTTGATCTTAATAATCCTTCTGGACGGTAGATTCTATTGTCTGTAAAAAATTCCTTTGCTGAAGAAGTTATCGTATCTTCCAAACTCACATAATAATCTTCTCTAAATTGCCTCATCATTTTGGATACTGCTGGTACTGCTATTAATGTTAAAACTCCTATGATAATAACTGCACCTATAATTTCAATCATTGTAAATCCTTTGTTATTCTTTTCTATCATATCCATACAACTCCTACTATATCTTATAAAATAATATTATCACATAATAAAAAAAAAAGTAAATTATTTTTTACTTTCTTTTGATTAAATTTTATCTAGTTTTAGTTGGAGCCTCTTCCACTACAGCATTACCACTATAAGCTGCTTCCCATTGCTCATCAGATAAGTAATATGCTGGTTCTTCAATTTCGGCAACTTTTGGCTCATATGGTATTTCATCTTCTTGACCATAATCTGGATTCAAATTAGGATCATCCAAATCAATGCCAGGATTTTCTGGTTCTACTGGTTTTTCAGGTTCAATAGGTTTTTCATCTTCCCCTGTTCCAGGATTTAAATTAGGATCATTCTCGTCAATTCCTGGATTTTCAGGTACCGTTGGTTGTTGAGGTTGTTGTACAGCTTCTTCTTTATTTAATTTGTCTACTTCTTCTTGAGCTTTATTATATTCTTCTTCTGCTGTCTGTCTTAATTGAGCTCCCATTGCACGAGCTTCTTTTAATGAACCATCAACTTGTTTAGTATAACCATCTCTATAAGTATCATTAATAAATTGAGTTCTCCATCCACTACCATATTTGTTTTGTAAATAACTTTGAGCTTCACTAGATAATGAATCAAGCTCACTAGTTACCTTTGTAACATCATTATTGATACGAGCTTGCACTTGAGAATCACTGCTACTAATTTCGTTAGCCCCATCTCCAAAAGCACTAGCATATGCAACTATATTGAATAATGACATATTACTTGTATCAACCGTTTGATTATTGAAAGGTATAACGATAGTTTTAGAATATTTATATGCACCGACTTCATCAGTGTAAGTAATAGCATCGTTTACACCTTTAGTAATTAACTTGTTAGATAAAGCATCTACCTCTTCTATAACTCTTTCTTGTGATTCTGCTTGTTGCTGTTCTTCTTTAGTTAATTCATCTTTACTAACTTCTTCGGTAGTAGTTGTAGTACTACTATCAATTACTACACCATTTTCTTTAATAAAATCATCTTTCTCTGATTCAGGTAATTTATTGAATTCTTCACCATCTACTATAGGAATTCCATCATCACCAATTTCTGTTTCTAATTTATCTTCTTTTTGTAAAGATCTAAATCTATTATTAATTAGATCAGGAAGATCGATTTCAGATTTGATGTTATATTTTTCTTCAGCTATTTCGATAAGCGCTAATACTTTAGCTTCTCTATCAGTAACAGAACTAATTCTACCATTATATTCTTCTACTAATTGGTTAGCATCACTACTTTTAGCACTGATTTCTTCTAGTAATTCAGGTGTAATATCACTAGAGGCAATAACCTTATTAGCAAGAGAATTTTGACCAATATTCTTTAATCCTTCTGCTAGTTGATCTCTTGCATTAGTTGCAATAATTGTTGAAGCAATTTGTTGTTTCATATTTAATGCTTCGATTTTATCTCTTGTTTGAGCAGTTACAGCTGCACATAGACTCTTATTATCGATGTCATCCATAACATCAATATCAATTTCTTCATTAATACCAGTTAATAATTCACTAGTAGTAATTTGATTTAAAGACATCCCTACTTTAGCAGCAGCTTCTTGATATTTATTAATCTCTTCTTCACTAACATTATTAATTCTTAAGAATTCTTCTACATTTCTATTTGCAAGTTCAAAACCAAATCCAGCAGAAGTTGCAAACCATGCTACACCATCATTATTAATCTTAGCATATTCACCAGTTGATCCAGCATATACATAATCATAGTACAATCCCTTAATTACTTTATCAGATAAATCAGTAGATGGATTGTTATTGAAATCAATAACAGCTTGTTCGTGACGTTCAAAGAAAGCACGAGCAGTTTCATCATTAATTAATACTGATAATCCGCTGGCTTTAGTAGCATTCATATAATATGTAGATAATTTAGAATAAGCACTACGGGCTAAATTCATTAAATTAGTTGTATCAAATTCTAATGTTCCAAACACATCATATAACTCATCAGCAGTATAATCGTTTAAAATAATATTTAATGCGATAGCTTCATCCACAGTGATATGTAATGTTGATTTATCTTCAGCTAATTTAAATGTACCTTCTTCTGTAGTTCTAGTATTAAACTCCTCTACAGCTTTTAATGTTGGTTCAAAGAAAGCCTTTTGTTCATCTGTCATATTTTTAAACAAATCATCTAAATCTTGTTCATTTTTTTCATCTACAATTTGTTCTTGACTACAACTATGGCTTAAAGCTAAACCACCAATTGTTACTGCTAAACCAGCAATAGCAGCAGCTCTTTTTAATCCTTTACGATCTGGTTTCAATTCTTCCTCTTCATCATCTAGATCATAATCGTCGTCTATATCATATGGGTTAGGTTCAGGAGTAGATTTCTTCATTCCTGTAACCCTTACGATATCGTCTCCTACAAATTCATTTAATTTTTCAACATTTAACTCTTCTTCGCTAACTCTTTCAAATAAACCTTTTTCTTCAGCTTCTTTTACTCCGCTAACACCATTATCTTTAAAGAATTCTCCAAACCTTTTAAGATGTTTTTCAGAATCAAATGCTTCTCTTTGTAAATGTCCCTCTCTTAAAATATAAACATCTTTTATTTTTAAATTTCCTGCTTCTTCTATATATGTAAACAATATTTTCTTTGGTTTATCATTCATGTCATTCACCCCTTATTAACCTACTAACCTATAGTTACCAGTCATCTTATATCCTTGAGCTAATAATGTTGGATTATTATATGAACTCCATTTAATATCTGTATAACCAGCACTTATTACAGTACGATATTTAATTCTATATGTATATACTTCTTGTAAAGTTCTATTCTTTTCGTATCCAGCAATGTTGCTAAATGTATTGAATACTTTTATAGGTGTTTGAGTATATGAACTACATTTTACAGATACACCATTAGAAGATGTAATAGTATCAGTTGCTGTTACAACCGAAACATTACGTGTATATTTTTGCCAAACAGTATATGGTGTTGTTGTACAAGAATCACCACATCTATCCCAGTCCATACCAACGAATACATATTTAACTGATAATGAATCACTTGGCGTACCAGATAGTGATACTAATCCTTGATATTGCCAATCATCTGTTACCTTAATTGCATATGTTGTACTTGAATTTGTTGTACTTCTATAATAAGTATAACCAGCACATGTTTTAGTTGATACACTTGTTGTTTCTACTAATTGATTAGCATAAATTGCATCCCCAACAGTATATTTATATTGAGTTGTTTTACCTAAGTTTTCTGTATAAGATAATCCATCACTTGATAATCCCCATTTAGGTGGATTAGAAGGATTATATTCTTTTGTTGTCCAATCTCCCCAATTGCTATATTGAGTATCTATTTTCTTACTGTACTCATATTCATAAGTTTGAGCTACTTTAGTAACTGTATAACTACATACATTAGTGTTACCTGCATTGTCTTTTACATAACCTTTGATAGTATGTGTACCATTATTAGTAATAGTTACATTATTTGAACCATTATATACAGGTGTATTTCCAGTTGAAATTCCATAAGAATTCATTCCACTAGTAACATCATATTTGTTTTTATATCCAACTATTACATTACTTGTATAGTTACCACTACTATTTTGAGTACCACTTAATACTGTTAATTCACAATTAGGTTTAGTAGCGTCACGTTTAATTGTTATGCTACATGTAGCAGTATTGCCATTAGAATCTTTTACATAACCTTTTACAACATAATTACCATCTTTATTAATAGTATATGTTGAATTATTTCCATATGTTGGACTAGTTCCTATTCCAAACGAAGTTATAGTAGCACCATTAGTAGTTGATTTATTTTTAAATCTTACTACTACATTACTTGTATACCAGTTGTTATTACCCATCGTTCCACTTTGAACTTCCAAATTACATGAAGGAACAGATCCTTTATCAGTAGCATTTCTATCAATTGTAATATCGCAAGTTTTAGTATGTCCAGCCGCATCTTTTATATAACCATAAACTTTAGTAGTACCGTTTTTAGTAATAGTATAGCGATCTTTACTATTATAATCTGGTTTAGAAGATGTACCCATACCAAATGCTTTTACACCACTTGTAGCATCAGTTTTACTCTTGAATCCAACTACTACATCACTAATATAACTTCCATTAGCAGAAGTACTTCCACTATATACCGTCAAATCACAGTTTGGTGATACAGTATCTTTCTTAACTTCGATACTACAAACTGCCGTCTTACCGTTCGAGTCTTTTACATAACCATAGACCTTAGTAATTCCATCTTTCGTAACTTTATAAGTATCTTGGCCATTATAATTACTACTTAAACCTATACCGTAATTAGTAATTTTAGCTCCACCAGTCGTCGACTTGTTCTTAAACTTGACCGTAACGTCGCCTACATACCATCCGTTTTCTCCAGCTTTACCAGAAGAAACCATCAATACACACGATGGACCAGATGTTACTGTGACATTACCATCCTCATCTTCTTCCTGTTTTTCACATATCGCACTAGTACAATAAGCATAGCATCCTAAATGTACCTCAATTTCATCTTCTTGATCATTACATTTTAAATGTACTGTCATTAGATATTCTGTTTCCAACTTCTCCAGAGTTACATACGATTCATCAACATCACATGCATCTCCATTCTTGTCAACAAATGGTAACAATAACTTAAGATCTAACATATCTTGTAATGTTAATGTTACCTTGTCTCCTACTTCTTATGGCAATCTTTCCTCTGTAAAATAAAGAATTGCCGCATCTTTCATTGTTTGAATATTAGCATTAAATATTTGTTCATTAAGTCCTTTTAAATTAGGTATTGGTAATAACCATAATAAAAGGAGTACGAAAATAATAATTAATACTAACTTGATTAGAAAATCTCTAATCGGAAAACCTTTCTTTTCTTCATACTCTGTATACATCAGTATCCCCCCTCTAAGTTATGTTGCATATTATAGCAGATTTTCTCTTTATTGTCAACCTTTACCCCTAATCTTACTAGAGTACATCCCGGATTAAACATATCTAATCCAAACTCAACTACTTTCTTACTATTTTTTAGCACTTTATGCACTTCCTTTTTTAATATTCCTTCTCCAATCCCGTGAATAATTACCAATTCTAATTGTCCGAGATTATAATTATATTCTAAAAACTCTTCCACTAATATTCTAGCACTATCTCTATCTTCACCATGTAAATCTAATCTGGGTAAACTATCTCGATTTAGTACATTCATTATATTTTCTTACTACTTCATCTAAAGTAGGAATCGAAAACTGTCCTCCTATTCTAGTTACTGATAATGC
>CALVYX010000035.1 GCA_944372315.1 uncultured Bacilli bacterium | reverse complement strand
TTCTCATTAGAATAATAATTTATTCCAGCATCTCCTAAAACAATTAATATATCTTCTATAGTTGTATTATTAGCATAACAAAAATAAAAAACTTCTCTAAAATCAGCATGTTTATCACCTGTAATATAAATCATTTACTATCACCACCAATAACATTATATCGTAAAAACTTTAGTTTATATAAAAAGTCTTACAATTACCTATATTATAAGACTATTTTTAACTATTATGTGTGCAAATTCATTCCATATTTTGTGTATAACATAAATTGGCAATCCTGAGGCACTTCATGCATTATTGTCCTATGAACAACGCGTTCTTGTAATGGTTCTACAATTGGTGATTGTACAGACCCCATCATTGGAGCACCACCTTGTTGTGCCATCATCATATTTCCTCCACTCATGTTAACATCGATATCCATAGTGATATCATTATCACCTACAAAATTTTGATTAAATTCATTTTGTCTATCACGACAACATCCACCAAACATTTATTTTCCTCCTATCTAGTCTTATGATATTCACATATAGATATTAGGTATATTTGAATGGCCTAAAAATTAATTATTTTCTTTAGAATGAACTAACAAATTTTTATAATACTTCTTTCCCAAGCAATAACCTTTTCTTATTATTTTTTGTTTTTTATTCATTGTAATCACCTAATATTAGGTTATCCATTAATTTATTTATTATTTAACATATCTAAAAATTGTTTCTCATCCCATATTTCGATATTTAATTCTTTCGCTTTATCATATTTACTACCAGGATTGTCCCCAACTATAACCACAGATGTTTTTTTACTTACGGATGAAGAAGTATTTCCACCTAGTAATTCTATTTTCTCTTTCGCTTCATCTCTAGACATAGTATCTAGTGTACCTGTAATTACAAATGTTTTATTTAAAAATCTATCATCTTCTTTAATCTCGGAACCTAAATATTTAAAATTAATACCAAGTTCTTTTAATTTTTGGATTATCTTTTGATTATGTTCAAGAGAAAAATAATCCACCACACTTTTAGCAATAATTTCTCCTATGTCATTAACAGAAGTTAACTCTTCAAGAGATGTTTCCATTAACTTTTCTAAATCTTTATAGCGCATAGCTAAAATTTTAGCGGTCTTCTCTCCTACATGAGTGATTCCTAATCCAAATAAAAGTCGTTCTAATGAATTATTTTTGCTAATCTCTATTGCTTCTATTAAATTATCAACACTCTTATCTCCATATCCTTCTAGTTCTATTAAATCATTACGATGATTTTTTAAATAATAAATATCCACAATATTGTTAATTAAATGCATATTGTAGAAGTCTTCAATTATTTTTTCCCCAAGTCCATCTATATTCATGGCTTTCCTAGATACAAAATGAATAATTCCTTCTATATTTCTTCTGTCACAATTAGGATTAAAACAATAATAATCAACTTGTCCATCTTTTTTCATCAGTGGAGAATGACAAATAGGACAAAATTTAATCATTTCAAAATCTTTTTCGTTACCTGTTCTTCTCTCTACAATTGGTCCCACTACTTCAGGAATCACATCTCCTGCTTTTCTAATGGAAACAATATCCCCTATTTTTAAGTCTTTTCCTATGACATAGTCTTCATTATGTAATGTTGCTCTTCTTACTGTAGAACCTTGTACTATCACTGGTTCTAAAACAGCATTAGGGGTAATTTGACCAGTTCTTCCTACCGTAAAAATAATATCTGTTAATTTAGTTAATACTTCAGTAGCAGGAAATTTATAAGCGGTGGCCCATTTAGGATATTTAGCAGTAAAACCTAGTTGTTGTTGTTCCTTAATACTATTTGTTTTTATAACAATACCGTCTATTTCATATGGTAATGTATCTCTTTTTTCAGTATATTCATCAATAAAAGAAATAACTTCGTTTATATTAGAGACTAATCTGTTATTAGGATTTGTTCTAAGTCCTAAATCTTTCATAAATTGTAATGCATCATTATGAGTGGTAATTCCATAATCTAAGGGATTAGGTAAATGATATATAAAACACTCTAAGTTTCTTTTAGCAGCAATTTTAGAATCTAATTGTCTGATAGATCCAGCGGCAGCATTTCTAGGATTTTGAAAAAGTTCTTTTCCTTCTTGTTCTCTTTCTTTGTTCAATTTTTCAAAAACTTTTTTACTCATGTATATTTCGCCACGAACTTCAATATCTATTTCCTTATTTAATTTTAAAGGAATGGTTTTTATTGTTTTAGCATTATTAGTGATATCTTCCCCAGTTGTCCCGTCACCTCTAGTTGCGGCTGTTTTTAATTTACCTTTTTCATATCTTAAGGAAACACTTAATCCATCAATTTTTAATTCGCAAACATAATTAGGATTAATTCCTTCTTTTTTAATTCTTGAATCAAAATTAACTAATTCACTTTCATTAAAAACATTACTTAAAGACATCATTGGTATTTGATGCGTTACCTTTTTAAATTCGTCTAAAACTTGTCCACCTGCTCTATTACTTGGAGAATCCTCCCTTTTTAATTCAGGATGTTCTTCTTCTATTCTATATAATTCTCTTAAATATTTATCGTATTCTTGGTCAGTTATTGTTGGTTTATCTAATGTATGATAATTATAGTCTGCTTCGTTAATTATTTTGATTAGTTCTTCATATCTTTCTTGCATGTTATCACCTATATTTATTATATCATTTAAATATCTTTTTACATAAAAAAAGTACTAAAAATTAGTACTTATTTCCACAAGTCTTGTGGATATTTTCCACTATCAATCATATTCTTGATAGCATTTACTACGCTTTCCTTATCTTCTTTATAAGTAACTCCATACCATTTCGCTGTAGTAGGTACTACTCTTACTTTCATATCTTCTTCCCTTATTTTATTAAAGACTGATTCTGGTAATAAATATTCACATTTATCCATATTATCTTTGTTGTTTTCTAAGAACTTAGCAAAATTATTTTTTAAGTAATCTAATATATCAGGAGTAAAAGCAAAGAAATTCATAGATACACAAGAATTAGGATCTACAACAAAGGAATCACTTCCGTCTAATGGTGAAGCTTTAATAATTCCTTCTTCTTTTTCTACTTTACTTTCAATAATAGCAGATAAATAATCCCCATCTAACTCGCATACTCCTCTTTTTACGGAACCATTTTCAGTTAGAGTATTGGCCACTTTATAACCAATAATAGCATATTCTTTTAAATTATTTTTTTCTCTTTCTTCTAAGAATTGATAAGCTTTTACAAAAGCATCTTTTCCATAAAAATCATCTGAGTTAATAACGATAAAATCTTCATTAACTACTCCACAACATGCCATAATAGCATGAGAGGTTCCCCATGGTTTTACTCTTCCCTCTGGTACAGTAAAACCACTTGGTATATCTTCTATTCTTTGGAATACATAATCAACTTTAATATGATTAGCTATTCTATTTCCAACAGTCTCTTTAAAGATATCAAAGTTTTCTTCTTTAATAATAAATACTACTCTATCGAACCCTGCTTTTATAGCATCATATATTGAATAATCAATAATAAATTCACCATTTGGTCCTATTGGTTCAATTTGTTTTAATCCTCCAAATCTACTACCCATACCGGCAGCCATAATTACTAATGTTTTGTTTTTGTTCATAAAATCCTCCTTATATTTTCTTTATACTTTTATGATTTTTCATTAATTTTTTTATTCCATATGGATGTTTAAAAGCAATACTAATTAATGTATTAGTAACTTCTACTACTTTTCCTTGGCCAAAGACTTCATGATATACAAAGTCCCCTACTTTATAATCAACATCTTCTTCATAGAAGAATTCTTCTTTATTTACTTTAGGTGTATTTTCTTGATCATCTTTGAATTCTTTGCTAATTAAGTCTTCATTGATTTCTCCTATAAATCTACTTGCTGGATTACTAGATTCTTTACCATAAATAGTTCTAGTTCTAGCATTAACTAAATATAGTTTCTTTCTTGCTCTAGTAAGTGCTACATAACATAGTCTTCGCTCTTCTTCTAATTCTGAATTATCCATTAATGAATTTATATGTGGAAATATTCCTTCTTCTAAACCAATGATAAAGACATAATCAAACTCTAATCCTTTAACCGAATGAACAGTCATTAAACTTATTCGATTCTTATCATCCCTATATTCATTAACATCACTTACTAGACTGATTTCAAGTAAGAAATCTTCTAAGGATATCACTCCTTCACGTTCTTCGAAAGATTTAGTAATAGATTTAAATTCTTCTAAGTTTTCAATTCTAATGTCAGCTTCTAATGTTTTCTCATCCTCATATTCTTTTCTTATTCCTGTTACATCTAAAATTTTATCAACCAACTCAGTTAAAGTCAAATCAGCACTAAGTTCTTTTAAATCATTAATTAATTTTTTAAATTCTAGTTCTTTACCACTATCAATAGCATCAAATAAACTTATCTCCATACTATCAGCTTTCACAGTTAAATTATCAATAGTTTTTAATCCAATTCCTCTTTTTGGAGTATTAATTACTCGAAGTAAGCTTACATTATCATCTGTATTATGAATTAATCTTAAATATGCAATTAAATCTTTAATTTCTTTTCTACTATAGAAATAAAAACTTCCAACAACTCGGTACGGAATATTTTCTCTTAATAATTCTTCTTCCATATTTCTAGATTGAGCATTAGTTCTATATAAGACAGCAATATCTTGATAATTAATTCCTTGGTTCAAAAGTTTTTTGATTTCTCTTACCACATAGAAAGCCTCATCTCGTTCATTAAAAGCCCTAAAATAAGAAATTTTTTCTCCTTCTCCTTTATCAGACCATAAGTTTTTATCTTTTCGTTCACGATTATTTTTTATTACCTCATTAGCAGCATCTAATATATTAGTGGTTGATCGATAATTTTGTTCTAATTTAATGACTTTAGCATCTTTATAATCTTTCTCAAAGTTTAGAATATTACGATAATTGGCTCCTCTAAAGCTATATATGGATTGATCATTATCTCCAACACAACAAATGTTTTTATATTTAGCACTAATCATTTTAGTTAAAATATATTGAGCCTCATTTGTATCTTGAGACTCATCAATTAATATATACTGAAATCTTTCTTGATATTTTTGTAACACACTTGGAAATTCTCTAAATAATTTAATTGGTAAAATTAAAAGATCATCAAAATCAATAGAATTATTTTTAAATAAAGTCTCTTGATATTTGCGATATACTTTTAATACTACTTCTTCAAATTCACTAATAGCATATTTTTCATATTCATTAGGAGACATAAGTTCATTTTTACATCCACTTATTTTATTTCTAATGGCACTTGGATTATATTGTTTAGGATCCAAATCTAATCCTTTCAGTATTTTCTTTATCACTGTAAGAGTATCTTCACTATCCATGATGACAAAATTAGATTTATATCCTAAAGCTTCACAGTTTTCTCTTAATATTTTTAACCCAAAAGAGTGAAAGGTAGATACTTGTACTTTTTTTGATACTTCACCTATCATATGATATAGTCTATCACTCATCTCTTTAGCCGCTTTATTAGTAAAAGTTATTGCTAAAACATTATATGGACTTATACCTATATCTTGGATTAAATACGCTATTTTAGTAGTTAAAACTCTAGTTTTACCACTTCCTGCTCCCGCTAATATTAAAATAGGTCCATCTGTTTGTAAAACCGCTTCTTGCTGTTCTTTGTTTAAATCATCTATCTTCATGCTTATACCTACTTTCTTATATCCATTATACCGTATTTTAATAATAAAAAAAAGAAATTATTACTATAGTGATAATAACTTCTTAACTTCTTTTTTTATTTCTTCATCTTTTAAATAAAAATAATTTCCATTAGTTAATATGTATTGATCAAATTCTTTTTCTGGTATTAAATCTTTGATATCCTGCAAATTTATTTCTAATATTACCTCCTTCATTTTAAAATAATCTACTCCTCTACTAGTTCTTAAAGCTTCTTCGTAATTATTATCTTTACTAGGAAAATCTAATAGTATCATTCTTTTATTAGATAATATAGTAGATATTTCTACTATATCTTCATCTTTTTTTAATAATGAATTATCTGAAATTAAAATTATTTCTTCACCATCCATTATTTTAAAATTATACATATTTATACCGCCTTTCCAATTATATTTTCTAATTCCTTACTCACATTATTATTATAATCACGTATAATACATTGTAATTATTAAAGGAGGATTTTATGAGAAGAAAAATAATTACTATTGTAGCAATTTTAATTATTTTTGTTTTAGCTTCTGCAGTATTATTTAATGCTTTTAAGAAAGAAGAAGATAACGGTTTAACTAAAGTAAGAGTAGCAGAAGTAACCCACAGTATTTTCTATGCACCACAATATGCTGCTATTGCTTTAGGATATTTTGAAGATTATGGAATTGATATTGAATTAAGTCTGATACCAGGTGCTACTAATTTAAAAAGATAGCATCAAAATTTGGAAAAATTATACATTATTTTTATTTGTTTACCATTATTAATAGTTATTTTCTTAACTAACCTAAATAATAATTCTCTTGTTATTTCTATTTTAACATTATCATTATGGGATAGCAATTTAGAATAATTCTCTATTTTTCTTAACTCTTCTTTTAATTCTTTACTTTTATTCAAATATGTATTTAAATCTATGATTTCATTCAGTCTATCTTCATATAAATATTTTAATTTATTATTAATTATTTGGATCTTTTTATTATCTTTTTTTTCATTTAAAACAACTCCATATGTTTTAGTAAACTTATTTAAAATATTATTTATTTTTATTAAAACAAGATCTTCTAATTTTTTATAATTTATATAGTGAGATGTACAGTTATTAGAATTATTTCTATACTTATTGCAAGTCATCACATAATGTTTTCTCTTCTTTAAATAACATATTCCCAATAGACTATTACATTCTTCACAAAAAACTAGTCCTTCTAATAATAATTTATTTCTAGTTACTTTAGAATTACTTTTATTTTTCTTCCTACTTTGAATAATATTAAAAATCTTTTCATCAATTATTTTTTCATGAGTATTTTTAATCACTATCCATTCATTACAATTTCTTTTTATACGTGTTTTGTTTTTATAACTAATATTAGTCCATACATTACTAATCAAACATCCTGTATATTCTTTGTTATTTAAGATGTTATATACACTAGAAGAAGTCCATCTTTGATTGCTAGGAGATAGTATTTGTTTTTTATTTAAGTACGCTGCAATATCTCTATTATTATTTCCATTTAATGATAACGAAAATATCTTTTTTACTATTTTACTTTCTACATTATCTATAATTAATTTATTTTTATTATTAGGATCCTTTTTATATCCATATGGTGCTTTGCTTCCTAAAAACAATCCTTGTTCTTTCTTGTTTTTTAAAATAGACTTAATCTTTTTAGAAGTATCTTTTGATACCATATCATTAAATAAAGCTTTAAATGGTGCTATTTCATTATTGGTACTATCATAATAAGTATCGATTCCATCTAGAATAGAAACATATCTTATTTTATAAGTAGGAAAATAATTTTCTACATAATAACCAGTTTTAATGTAATCTCTACCAAGTCTTGATAGATCTTTAGTTATAACCATATTTATTTTATTATTTTTTATATCTTTTAATAAGTTATTAAAAGCGGGTCTATTAAAAGTTGTCCCAGAGTAACCATCATCTATATATTCTTTTTCTATATTCAAATTATTTTCTTTTAAATATTTATAAATTAATTTTCTTTGATTTTTGACGCTCTCACTTTCACTATTTTCATCTTTTAACAGATCTTCTTTAGATAACCTAATATAGATACCTACTTTAAAAAATTCGTTATATTTCATCTTGATCACGTTCTTGTAAATATTCCTTAATTATTTTTAATATATCTATATCACCATATTCTTCTATTATTACATACTCTTTCATATCATCAACTCAATAAAAAATATGCAAAAAAAATATTATTAGAATTTCTAATAATATTAAGTTTCTTTTTGATTAAATCTATTGCGTATTACAAAATAATAAATTATTTGAACAACACCTATTACTAAAGTCATAAAACCATAATTTATAAATATACCAAAAATATCGTTCTTTAATAGTTCTATAATTGCTGTTGAATATTCTTCTAATAATAGGTCCATCGCAATATTTCCAAGTCCACCTATAGCGATAAAAACTCCCCCTGCTAACACTGTGGTTACTCCCGTCCATATAGCAAATCTAAATATTGACCATCTAATTACAGCTATTATTAAAATAACTATGATAATCATAATTAATAATACTGTTTTTGAACTATTGCCAAGTAAAACCCGAACAACATTCATATCATCCTCACTAATCTCACTAGATATTTCTTCATATGTTGGAAAAACTTCAACAATCTCTGGTGCTTTTTCTTCTACTTGTGTTAAAATACTATCCCTTTGTTCTTCCGTAAGAGCGATACCCAATTCATTAGAAGTTCTATCTAAAATACTATTAAAAATATCAATAATTTGATTAGAAGTAATAATATCTCCTTCTTCACCAGTTAATAAATATTCAGTAACATCCCCATAGTAATTACTAATCAAAGTTTTAAATTCATTAGAATTAATTACTCCATTAACTATTTCTCGATCTATGTTATTATTATCAGCAATTTCATAAAGTTGATTTAGACTATTAGATTCATTGGCACTTAACACTTCTTGCATATCTATATCATTAATTATTGTAGTTACATTATCTTTAGTAATCAATTTTGGTGCAACTAATAAACCAATATACATAGAAATCATTACAAATAATACAAAACATAAACACAAACTAGCTATTTTAGATATTAAATCTAACCATTTATTTTTCATCTTTCACACTCTTTTCTTTACGATTCTCTATAATTAATTTTTTTACTTTTTCCATTAATTCACTATTAGCTTCTTCTAAATTAGAAGTTTTAATTTTATAGGGTTTACCAAAACAAATAGTAATTCTATTTTTTCTAAAAATTTTATATTCACCAGTAATAGAAAATGGTACTATAGTGCTATTAGTCTTAGATGACATTGATACTGCACCAAATTTAAAAGGCATTATTATATCATTAGTTCTATTGAACGTACCTTCTGGAAAAATTCCAATTAATTTTTTATCTTCCAATACTTTTATTGCCTTTTCTAAGGCCTCATGATCTTTTTTTCTTCTATTAACAGGAATACATGCCATAGCTTTAAAGAATGGTTTACCTAATCCTTTAAACAATTCATCTTTAGCTAAAAAGTGGATTGTTCTTTTAGTAGTACAAAATAATAAAGGAATATC
Organism: uncultured Bacilli bacterium; assembly: GCA_944372315.1. The sequence continues at coordinate 7,941 of CALVYX010000035.1, read as the reverse complement.
AAACATGCTAGTATGATTTCCACATATAACAACTGATCCTTCTTTTGGTATGTTATTATCACCTATAATAGTAGGACGATATAATAGTCGAAACAGAAAATTTATAATTGGTCTTAAAATTCTATATAATATTGCATCTTCTTTTTTCACAAGTACACCTCTATTAAATTACTCTAGTTATATTATAGCACGTTGTTATCATTATTTGCTATCTTTTTGCATTAGTAGCAGGTGCTGATAAAGTTACAGCAGCTATACTATCAGGAGATATGGATATTGCTTTCTGTGGTAGTGAAGCAACAATATATGTTTACAATGGAGGAGAAAAGGATTATTTAAAAACTTTTGCTCAATTAACACAAAAAGATGGAAGTTTTCTAGTTTCTAGAGAAAAAATTGAAGATTTTACTCTAGATGATCTACGTGGAAAATATGTAATTGGAGGGCGTGCTGCTGGAATGCCTGAAATGACATTTGAATGGGCTCTAAGAGAAGCAGGTATTGATCCTAAAAATGATTTAACAATTGACACTAGTATTGAGTTTGCTTCTATGGGTGGAGCTTTTATTAGTGGTATTGGTGATTTTGTAACATTATTTGAACCTACTGCATTAGAAATGGAACAACAAGGATATGGTTATGTAGTAGCATCTATTGGGGAATTAGGTGGTATTGTACCTTATACTTCTTATAGTGCTAGAATTAGTTACATCGAAGATAATCCTGAACTAATAGATAACTTTACTAAAGCTATTCAAAAAGGATTAGATTTCGTTCATGAAAATGACAGTGAAACAATAGCAGAGACTATTTTAAGCTTTTTCCCTGATACTTCATTAAATGATACAACTAATGTAGTGGAACGATATAAAGCTCAAGATACTTGGCCTAAAACTACTCAGTTTACTAAAGAATCATTTGATCACTTACAAAAAATTATGATAACTTATGGTGCTATCGATGAACCAGTTGATTATAATTCATTAATTTATACAAAGGATTAAAATGGAAAAATCCGTTTTAAAAATCGAACATTTAAAAAAATTCTATCATGATCAAAACGGAGAAATTGAAGCGATAAAAGATATAGATTTAGATATTTATGATAAGGAATTCCTATCGATTGTAGGACCTAGTGGATGTGGTAAATCATCATTACTATCGATCCTATCTAGCCTAGAAAAAGCAACTAGTGGTAATATCAAGTTTGGCCACAATAATATTAAAATTGGTTATATGTTGCAAAACGATTCGTTATTTCCATGGAGAACCATACTAGATAATTGTCTTATTGGATTAGAAATAACACATGAATTAAATGATGATAATAAAAATAAGGTGATTCGATTACTAAAAACATATGGATTAGGCGATTTTATCGACAAATATCCTGGATCATTATCAGGAGGAATGAGGCAGCGTGTAGCATTAATTAGAACATTAGCAACGGATCCTGATATTCTTCTGTTAGACGAACCGTTCTCAGCACTTGATTACCAGACTAGATTAGCTTTATCTGATGATGTTTATAAAATAATTAAAAACGAAGGTAAAACTGTTATTATGGTTACACACGATCTAGCTGAAGCTATTAGCCTATCTGATCGAATAGTAGTCCTAACCAAAAGACCTGCTGAAGTAAAAAATATATATCATATTAATTTATCTAATAAATCTACTCCTATTAATAACAGAAAAGCTAAAGAATTTAGTACATACTATGATATGATTTGGAGGGATTTAGATGTCCACATACAGTGATGATCATAAATTTTTTCTAAAGAAAAGAAAAAGAGAAAGAATATTAGTTAAATTAACGCAAATAAGCATCATCGTAATTTTTCTAATAGTTTGGGAATTATTAGCAAAATATGAAATGATAAATACTTTTTTATATTCCTCACCTTCTAGAGTAGTAACTACTTTAATTAATTTATATAACGATAATAATTTATTAGGTCATATTTGGATTACTGTTTATGAAACCATTTTAAGTTTCACTATAGCCTCAGTGTTTGGTATTGTAGTCGCTACTTTATTATGGTGGAACAAATTTATATCAAAAGTAATGGATCCATATTTAACAGTTATTAATTCTCTTCCTAAAGTAGCATTAGGACCACTTATTATTATTTGGGTTGGAGCAAGTACTAACTCCATTATTGCTATGGCTTTAATGATTTCATTAATCATAAGTATAATAAACATATATAATGGATTTATTTCAACAAACGAAAGCTTTATTAAACTATTAAAAACCTTTAAAGCTAGTAAATCTCAAATTTTTATGAAAGTCATTTTACCAAGTAATAAACTAACTATAATTAATGCTTTAAAAATCAATATCAGTATGTCTCTAATTGGTGTTATTATGGGTGAATTATTAGTATCTAAAATGGGATTAGGATATTTAATTATGTATGGATCACAAGTATTTAATATTAATTTAGTTATTACTTCAGTTGTTATTCTAGGAATAGTTTCTTATTTGATGTATTATGTCATCTCTCTTATTGAAAAGAAATTAATGAAATAAATTTAATATAAAAAATATATAACAATTGCGTTATATATTTTTTTATTGATTATTATATATAATTAATTGATGCTGACTTCTTGTACAAGCTACGTAATATAAATATTGTTCACTATTTTTGTAAATATTGTTTGGTTTAGTATAAATAATTGTAGAATCAAATTCTAATCCTTTCGCAATATAAGATGGAAGAATTACTAAATTTTTATTAAATTCTTTAGTATTTGCTTTTAGTACATTTATTTCTTTTATATCCTCTTTTAATAATTCATATAACTCTTCACTTTCTTCATCTGTTTTTGTGATTATAGCGATTGATTTATTAGCCTTTCTTAAATAGTTAATATCATTTATTAATTGTTTCTTTAAATCCTCTTCTTTTCTAAATAATACTGGACGATTATTTTTATGTCTTATAGCTGATACATATTTTAATCCTAAAATTTTATTAGTATGCTCAATAATTTCAGGACTAGAACGATAGGTTTTAGTTAATTCTAAATACTTACTATCTTTAAAAATAGATTCTAATTCTTGCAATGATGCATACTTATAATATGGATTAATTGTTTGATTAATATCTCCTAAAATAGTAAAACTGCTTCGTTTAAATATTTTACTGATAATGATATACTGTAATTTACTATAATCTTGAGCTTCATCAATTACTACTTGCTTTATTAATGGTTTATAATCAAAACCTTCTAAACATCCTTTTAAATATACTAATAAACACGCATCTTCATATTTAATATATTTATGAGAGACAACATCATTTATTTCTTTTTCAGTACTAGTCCCCTCATATTCGTTATTAAACTCTACACTATGTAGAAAATCTTTATATATTGTTTTATAATTCTTTTTGATATTTAGTATTTTATAAAGATTTGATTCGATACTTTTTTGTTTAGACTTACTACAATTATAATATTTTCTTGCATAATACTCAGCAATATGTGTAATACGATCAAATAGCAACAATTTACTGTATCGATCTTTCAATAAATCGTTTAATTCATCTTTACTAATAGTAAAATCATGACAAATATAATCATTTAAAAATTTAGTCTCATTAGTAACTTTTCGAACATAATTATCAATACATGTAATCATCTTGTCACTTTGTTTATATTTTACTAAAGATATGTTTTTCTCTTTATATTGATAATATCTTGCTACAAAATCAGTAAAAGATTCTACCTGACTAAACTCTGGTAATTGAAATTTTAAAAAATCATGGAAAGTAGTTTGCATGGTATTATCTTCTCCAAGTTCTGGTAGAACATTAGAAATATACTCTGAAAATACTTGATTAGGAGAAAAAATAAGAACATTATTCGAAGATAAGTTTTCTATTTTATATAAAAGGAAAGCTATTCTATGAAGTGCAACTGATGTTTTACCACTACCTGCTATTCCTTGAACAATTAAATTTTTATCTTCAACATTACGAATGATAGCATTTTGTTCTTGTTGAATCGTATTAACTATGTTTTTCATTTTATCACTAGATTCTGTTGCCAAAACTTCTTGTAATAATTCGTCATCAATATTTAAATTGTTATCAAAAACTCTTTTTAATTTTGCGTCTTCTATTTTAAATTGTCGTTTATTAGTAATACTTCCATTAATGATTCCAGCTGGAGCTTTATAACTAGCTGGTCCTACTTCATAGTCATAAAACATAGAACAAATAGGAGCACGCCAATCGTGAACTAAATAATTATCATTTTCTTCATCTTCCACATGAGTAATTCCAATATAGATTTTCTTAAGATTGTCTCCTTCATCAAAGGTAATTGCTCCAAAATATGGATTATTTTGAATACGAAATAACTTTTGAAAATATTTACCCTTATTTTGCATCATCATGATTTCTAAATCATTACTGGACATCATAGAACGCATTTCAGTAGGATCCATCTCATGTCTAGACTCCCAAATAAATTTTTGAAACTCTTGTACTTTTTCTTCTCGATCATACAATTGCTGTCCTAACTCTGATATCTTACTTCTTACTACTTTAGTTACCTCTTCTAAATAGTTTTCTTCTTTTTGTAATTCTTCTTTAGTTAAATTCATAGTACCTCCTTTAAACGCCAAAAAACGAACCTCTACCAATGTAGGGGGTCGTTTTGTTTTTTACAAGTTGGTATAAATCTTCACGTGCTTTTAACTATACAGTAAATATATAATTTTGTCTAGTACTTTATTGTAATTCAACACTTGATTTTGCATTTAATTGTAGGTCACTAAATCTTCCTTCTTTATATAAGAAGTACCCTGCTGTTGCTATCATTGCAGCATTATCAGTGCAATACTTTATTGGCGGGAAAGTGTAATCAATATCATTTTCTTCACATATTTGAGAAAACTTATCACGTAATCCTTTATTAGCAGCAACTCCTCCAGCTAAAACTAAATTTTTGACATTAAAATCTTTTAGAGCTTTCAATGTTTTCTTAGTAATTATATCTACCACAACTTCCTGAAATGATGTTGCCAAATCTTCTTTGTTAATTTCATTGCCACGTTGTTCTTCATTATGTACTAAATTAATAATTGCACTTTTTAGTCCACTAAAACTGAAATTATAACTATTATCATCCAGTGGAATAGGCAAATTGTAAGTATGACTACCTAATGTTGCCATTTTATCTATTACTGGTCCACCAGGGTAACCTACACCTATTACCCTTGCTACTTTGTCATAACATTCTCCTACAGCATCATCCAAGGTTCCACCTAATCTTTTAAATTTGTATTCATCTTCCATGTATACAAGATCAGTATGTCCACCACTAACAACTAGGGCAATTAATGGAAATTTCATTGTTTTAACTAAATTATTAGCATAAATGTGTCCAGCAATATGATGAACCGGTATTAAAGGTTTATTATAAATAAATGATAATGTTTTAGCTGATTCTAAACCTACTAATAAGGAACCAATTAATCCTGGACCATAAGTAACAGCAATGGCATCTCTTTCGTTCATCCTCATATTAGCTTTATTAAGACAGTCTTCTATAACCATAGTTATATTTTTAACATGATGTCTACTAGCAATTTCTGGTACTACGCCACCAAAGTTAGTATGAATATCAATTTGTGATAATATTACTGTTGCAATTTCATCCGTACCATTTCTAATGATAGAGGCACTAGTTTCATCACAACTACTTTCTATTCCTAAAATATATATATCTTTCATTTACATCATCTCTTTTTCCATTAAAATTCCATCACAATTTCCATAATAATTATGACGAATCGCTTTTTCTATAAATCCATATTTTTTATATAAACTAATAGCTTTAAAATTATCACTTCTTACTTCTAAAGTAATATTTTTAATATTGTTCTTTCTACCTTCATCAATCATATATTGAATTAAGCATGAAGCTAGTCCCATATTACGATATTCTTCTAGAACAAATATATTATCTAATTCATAACGATCATAAATATCTTCATATTGAATAAACGCTACTATTTTTTTATCCACAGAATATGTGCATAACTTTACATAAGGATTAGCTGTCAAAGTATTGATAAGTTCGTCTTTTTGTTTGAATACATCACTAAATATACTTTGTACTTTTTTTATACTATTAATATTGTCAATATTTAATTGATTAAGCATTCAGTTTTTCCTCAGCCTCTGTTAACTTTAAATATAGCGCATCTATTCCATGCGGATTAATTTCTTCATTGTCTTTGAATTTAATAATGATAGATAAAAAATCAGGATCATATTTTGTAACAGGATTAATTCCATCAATGTCATCGTTAGTGACAAAAACATATCTTCCTGGTAAATTATCTAAGGTAGCTTTCAATACTTCTAAGCTGATATATTGATTCTTTAATACTATATTATTATCTTTATCATAAATACCACTATAAACATATCCACGTCTAGCATCAATTACTGGAATAAAGTAATCATAATCTTCCTTACATGAAATAGCCATAGCATCTAAACTAGATAAAGTGGATATTTTTTTGTTTAGTCCCCAAGCAAAAGTTTTAGCAATAGTTAGTCCTACTCTAATACCAGTAAAAGATCCTGGGCCATTTACTACTAATATTTTATCAATATCATCTGGTTTAGTACTAGTAACTAAAAATAAATTACTTATCTCGCCTAAAGCTAATGCTGACAAATCTTTTTCCAGTTTTAATTTTATTTCACCAATACATTCATCATTTTTTACAATAGCGCAATATAAAAAACTAGATGAAGTATCTAGATATAATATTTTCATAATATCGCCTCACATATATCTTCATACTCTCTACCATGAGGTATAAATACTAAAGTTCTAGAATCTTCATCTATTATTTTAAACTTAATATCCAATCTATCATTAGGCAAATAATCCTTAATAGTATCGGCCCATTCAATTATTACTACTCCATTCTTGTGAAAATAATCTTCTAGTCCTAAATCATCCACTTTACCATCTAATCTATATACATCCATATGATAAAGAGGCATTTCTCCACTTGTATATTCTTTAATTATATTAAAAGTAGGAGAAGTTACTGGTTCATCTATACCTAGTGCTTGAGCAAATCCTTTAGAAAAAACCGTCTTTCCACTACCTAGATCTCCATATAGACAAATTACCATGTTAGAAAATTTTTCTGATTCTAAATTTTGTGCGATTTCAACAGTTTCTGTTTCATTTCGCGTTGTTATTTTATAATCCATTTCAATCACCATTACCATTATAGCAAAAAAAAAATATATTATTCAATATATTTTAAAACTTTTGTGCCAAATGTTGACAAATAAAAAAAAACACAATAATGTGGAAAAAATTACAAAAAAAAAAATTATTGGCAATGACCTATTTTCGCAATAACTATCGTCGGCACTTGAGGGCTTAACTTCTGTGTTCGGGATGGGAACAGGTGTACCACCTCAGTCATAATCACCAATAAAAATATTGAGAAATAATTCTCTGAAAACTTAGATAATGTGATTGATCTAATCAAATTAACAAATTATGATTAAATCCTCGATCTATTAGTACTGGTCAACTCAACATATCACTATGCTTCCATCTCCAGCCTATCAACCTTGTAGTCTTCAAGGGATCTTACTTTAAAAAAATGGGAAAACTCATCTTGAGGTTGGCTTCACGCTTAGATGCTTTCAGCGTTTATCCGTTCCCTACATAGCTACTCTGCGCTGCAACTGGCGTTACAACAGATACACCAGAGGTAGGTCCATCCCGGTCCTCTCGTACTAAGGATAGCTCCCCTCAATTTTCCTACGCCCACGACGGATAGGGACCGAACTGTCTCACGACGTTCTGAACCCAGCTCGCGTGCCACTTTAATGGGCGAACAGCCCAACCCTTGGAAGCGACTTCACCTCCAGGATGTGA
>CALVYX010000034.1 GCA_944372315.1 uncultured Bacilli bacterium | reverse complement strand
GTATATCTTCAATTTTCGCTTTTTCTAATATAGGAACAATTTTAAATAAGATTTCTTCTTTTTTTTGTAACATAATATCTAAGTTATTATCCGCTTCATTAATCTTAATATATAAAAAATTATACTTATTTCTATAAAACATTACTAAAAATACACAAATTAAAGCAATTACAATAATAAAAACAATTACTCCAATAATAACATAAGTCATATCATCACATCCTTAAATTTATTGTACCAAATTTTTAACAAAAAGTCTTTACTATATGATAAAAAATACAAAATAAAAATATTAACTTATTAGTAAATTAACTATTGATAATCATATTATGTGTTTAAAAAAATATGTGTTTATTAAGTAAAATTAACACTATTTTATTTGTGAAAATTTTCATATAATTGAAAATCTATTTCATTATCGAAAATACAATGTTTAAAGATTGTCTTATATATATAAAAACAACTATTACAACTAGTACATCTACTTGCTTGATTTTTTTTAAGTTTTTCCATAAAATTTTTATCAGCAATAAATGGTCGGGACATAGCTATTAAATCAATCCCTTCACTAATAGCATTATTCATTTGAGTTATGTTTCTAAAACCACCTACTAGTATTATAGGGACAGACACTGTTTTCTTAATTTTTAATGCATTATTTAAAAAATATGGAATCTCTTGCTTATATTTTTTAAAATCACAACCGCTAACCTCTATAGCATCTATACCATATTTTTCAAGTAGTTTACATATATTAATTTGCTCCCCTAAAAATAGGGGATCTCCACTTTTGGAAGTTGAATCTATTTTGGCAATTATTAAAAAATGAGAATCTAAGACAAAATTATTAAGTTTTGATAAAATTTGATGAACTATTCTATATCTATTTTCAGTTGTACCTCCATATTTATCAGTTCTTTTATTATAGAAGGGGTCTAAAAACTCACTTAATAAATAGCCATGTGCTAAATGTAATTCCACTCCATCAAAGCCCACTTTTTTAATAAATTTAATGGTTTTTATATAATTATTTATACAGTTATTTATATCATCCAAAGTCATTTCAGTAGTTTCTTCTGTTGTACTAGGAGTCATAGCACTTTTACCAACTATTTTTGAGGCATGGTGTCCGCCATAAGATATTTGACATATTATTTTTGAATTTGCTTTATGAACTTCTTTTGTCAATAATTTTAATTTTTCAATATTTTCTGGTTCATTAATACAAATTTGAGCTAAATTTGACCTTTGAGATTTGTCAATTGCCATATTAGAAGTAATAATTAAACCAACTCCACTATTAGCAAGATTTTTATATACATCAATAAAAGAATCAGTAATTATACCATTAGGAGTTCCTAGATGTTCATTTGTTGCAGAGCGAATTATTCTATTTTTTAGCTCAACATCTTTTATTCTAATTTTTTTCCATACAGAACTATTTTTCAAGCTAACATCTCCTCCGCTAAAAGTTTTATTAATTTACAAATAAACTTTAAATTTAAAATGTGTTTAATATAATTGATTTAATCTCTTCTATTATGATGGATTATAAATATTTCTTATTGAATAAAAGTATATCAAATTTTTAATGAAAAGTCTTTAATAAATATTGCAAATAAAAAGAGAAGAGTAAATTATCTTAAAGTAATATCTTCTCTAAACTCTACATAGTTTAAATAAACTGTCCAAAGTAAGAAATTGTGATTATTGGCATCTCTAACAACAGCATAGTCACGTCCAGCCCCTACAATAGTTCCTGTAAATACTCTATCACGCCATTCTAAAGAATCAGAATATGACATATAAAAACTAGCTTCTTTACCAACATTTAATTCTAAAATATTTTCTGCATATGCCATATCACCACTTATGGGAACAGTATTATTATTTGGAACATTATTCATATTAGGAGTATAATCATAATCAAAGTTTTGATAAGGGGAGTCAGTACTTTGATTAGGATAAGTATCATAATTATTATTCATCAAATCATCCTCTCAAAGTAATTGTATGTATCTATTTTTAAAATATACTAATTACTACTAGTATTTCCACTTATATCATCAAATACTGGATCATCTTCACTAGGTTCAGTACCTTTAACATAATACTCAATTATTTTCTTCTCATCATTATCACTAGCAGGCTTACCAGTTATAGGATTAACTAAAACTCCAACTACATTATCAGGCTGTTTATACCAATCATCATCTTTATCTTTCATGTAATTCTCCATTGTATAAAGCCATATATTTTGAGCATATTTATATTCACTAGACTTTAATTCCCTACTATCATCATATCCACACCAAACTGCTGTAACTATATCTTTATTATATCCAATATACCAGTTATCAGTGTTAGTTGTACCACTTTTTAATGCATATTTATGAGTCATTCTACTAGCAAGATTAACAGCAGTAGGGTAATTATAATCAATAAAATTCGCATCATAAGTAGCAGTTAATAAATTACTTAATATAAAAGTTAAACTAGAATTAAGAATAAGTTCTTTTTCTTCGTCAGCTTCATATAAAACCTTTCCTTCTTTATCAACAACCTTAGTAATAAAATGTGGAGTAACCTTATATCCTTCATTTGCAAAAGCAGAATATGCTCCAGCCATCTCTAACATACCTATTTCACTAGTACCAAGAGCAAGAGAAGGAACTTCATCTAATTTAGAAGTAATACCAAGTCTTTTAGCCATATTAACAAGAGTATCTTCACCTAAAAACATATGAGTTTTAACTGCATAAATATTTTCAGAATAAGCAATAGCAGTAGCCATAGAAATAGGTTTATTACCATAAGTACTATTATTATTTTGTGGTGAATAAGTTTTGTCATTATCAAAAGTAAAAGTAGTCTCTTCACTAGTAAAAGTAGTAGAAGCAGTAAAGCCATTTTCTAAGGCAGCATAATATAGAAAAGCTTTCATCGTAGAACCAACTTGTCTTTTCGCATCAACTGCTCTGTTAAACTCTGATTTACTATAATCTTTTCCACCTACTAAAGCGATAACTCTCCCGTTACTAGGATTAACCATTACACTAGCAGTCTCTAATTCACTATCAGGCATCGTATTTTTAACAGTCTCTTCTAACTCTTTCTGAGCCTCCATATCAAGACTAGTATAGACTTTAAGTCCTCCCGTCTCAAGAAAAGACTCAGGAATTTCTTTTAAGCTTTTTAACTCTTTTATAACAGCATCTTGATAATACATAACGCTTTGAAGTTCATCCTCTTCTTCAACTCCTACAAACTTCAACTCTTCATCAAGAGCTTTATTATATTCCGCTTCACTAATAACACCATCATCATACATACTCTTTAAAATCATCTGTTGCCTCTGTGTCGCTTTTTCTAAATTAACAAAAGGTGAATAATTACTAGGAGACTTAGGAATTCCCGTAAGCATAGCAGCCTCAGCCAAAGTTAAATCTTTAGCACTTTTTCCAAAATAATATTTACTAGCAGTCTCTATTCCATATTTACCATGACCATAGTTTATTGTATTTAAATAACCCTCAAGTATTTCATCTTTACTATAATGAGACTCTATTTCTATCGTGTACCACATCTCATCCCATTTTCTTGCCCAAGTCTTATCAAAATCTAAAAATAAGTTTTTAGCATACTGCTGGGTAATAGTACTAGCACCTTGACTAGTAGTACCAGAGGTAATATTAACTGCCAAAGCCTTTAATATTCTAAGATAATCAAATCCAATATGTTTATAAAAGTTTTTATCTTCAGTATTTATTGTCGCTTCTATCAAATATGGAGAAATATCATCAAGACTAATCCATTCTCTAGAACCACTTCCTTGAAAAAACACTTCATTATCACTATCAAACAACATAAAACTATTAGCATTCTTTATCTCAATCTTAGGACTTAACTTTGCATAAGTATAAACACAAACATTTCCTACAATAAAAAGTCCTATAAGAATTATAAAT
>CALVYX010000033.1 GCA_944372315.1 uncultured Bacilli bacterium | reverse complement strand
GAGATCCGTTCTAATACTCATTATGGTAATGGCTCTAATTTGATTCAGATTGATGGTGGTATAGGAAGTATAGATATCGATTTTAAAGGTGGATTTTATGAGTAAGGATATTCTTGTAGTTAAAAAGTTAACTAAATATTATGGAGCAACGAAAGGGGTAGAGAATTTATCTTTTTCTTTACAAGAAGGTGAGATATTAGGCTTTATCGGCCCTAATGGAGCGGGAAAATCGACTACTATTCGCTCTATTATGAATTTAATTAATAAAACAAAAGGGGAAGTTTTGGTATATAATCGTCCTTTTACCAAAGATGATGTAAATTTAAAAGCCATGATAGGATACTTACCAAGTGAAATTCATTTGTATGAAGATTTATTAGTAAAAGAAATGTTGGATTATCATGAGAGTTTTTTTACTAAAGACATCCATAAAAGAAGAGAAGAATTGGTGCAACGTTTAAAAATAGATGAGACTAAAAAAATAGGAGATTTATCATTAGGAAATTTAAAAAAAGTAGGAATTGTTTTGGCTTTTATGCATGAGCCTAAAATCATTATTTTAGACGAACCAACAAGCGGATTAGATCCCGTGATGCAAAATGTTTTTTATGAGTTAATGAAAGAAGAAAAAAAGAAAGGGACTAGTATTTTTTATTCTACTCATATTTTAAGTGAAGTATCTAAAGTCTGTGATCGTGTAGGAATTCTTAAAGATGGGCATTTATTAAAAATAGAAGATGTAAAAGAGTTATCAAATAAAAATTTAACATTGGTAACTATTGCTTCTAACGAAATAGATAAAATAGTACAGCAATTAGCTATTGATGTTCTGCTTCAAGAAAAAGATAGAATTAAATTTAAAAATACGATGACACCAAATGAATTGTTAAGAAAATTATCTAAGCATAATATAGATAAAATATTGATAGAAGAAGCTAGTTTAGAAGATATTTTTTTACATTATTATGAATAGGAGTAAGGTTTATGTTGCAAAGAGAATTGAAAATTAATTTAAAAAATTTTGTTATATGGTTTTCTATCTTAATAAGTATCTTTTTGATTGTCTATTGTATTTATCCTATGATTATTCAAAGTGATAACATAAAGGAAATTGATAATTTGATGAAGTTATTTCCTCAAGAAGTATTAATGGCTTTTAATATGGATATTACTTCTTTAAATAGTGCTTTTGGTTGGATGAAATCAGAAGGTTTTATCTTTGCTCTTTTAATTATTGCTTCTTATGCTGGTATTATGGGTTCTAATATTTTATTGAAAGAAGAAAGTGACAAAACAATAGAATATTTAATTAGTTTACCTATTACTAGAAGGAAAATAGTAATAAGTAAAATGGTGTGTGGATGGTTTTATCTTATTTTTATGGTATTGGGGTTTGCTGTTTTTAATTATATTGGATTATCTCTTAGTGGAAATTTTGATATAGAAGAATTTATTCTTTTAAGTTTTACTCCTTTATTTTCTTCTTTGGTTATTTTTTCTTTCTGTATGTTTTTGTCTACGTTTACTAATAAAACTAAAAAAATGGTAGGAATTAGTTTAGGAGTAGTTTTTGTTAGCTATATGTTACAGGTGTTATCAACCTTAAGTAATCAAGTAGAATTTTTAAAATATATATCTGTTTTTACTTTATCAGACATTCGAAATGTAATATTAAATATAGAAATAAATCCAAGTTTAGTTATTGTTAGTTTTCTTTTAACTTTCTTATTTAGCATTATGACTATAGTTAGATATGATAGTAAAGAATTAGTATAAGATATTATCTAGGAGGTACTATGAAAAAGATAGTATTCATTATTAGTTTGATAGTAATCGTGATAGTGACTGTATTAGGCATATCTTTATGGTATTATTCTAATGATCAGGCTTCCAATAAACTTTATTCTCTGGAAGAGTTGCAAGTAGTTTCCCAAACCAAAGATTATGTAATTGCAATTAATAATAATAGATATGCTATTTTTATTAAAGATGAGAATGGGTATAAGAAAGTAAAAAAAATAGCTAAAGGAAAGGAATTAACTAAAGATAATATATGGTGGTTAAATGATCGGGTTTATATTTTTTCTTCTGATTATGCTAGTTTTTATAGGCTGAATGATGTATATGAAGAAGTGGTATCCAATACTTTATTATTTGATAAAAAACCAATGGTGTTTGAACGAATTTTAGGAATTGAGGATGGATGGATTTATTATAACTTTGTTTATGAGGAAAGTAGTTATACAGGTAAAATAGATTTTGATTTAAAAGAGGTATCGATTATTGAAAAAGATGGAATTGCTGTTGATTAAGAAAATATGAAAAAATATTTTCTTTTTTCTTGACTTATACTTAACTTTAGGTTGTATATTTAATATATAGAAATATATGACAATAGAAAGGAACTACCAAAATGGATGATATATATGACTTCTATAGTTCAATTTTAAATATAGATAATAAAGATGATCGCATAACTTTAAATCTTATAAAAACTATTACGAAAGAAGAAATGGATAAAATATTGACAATATCTTCTGATACTGATGGTTATTGTAAGATTTTAGCTAGTCAAATTGGTAATCGCCTGAATGAATATGGCATTCATCATTATTGGATCGATCTAGAAGATTTAGTAAAAGTGGATCATACTGTATTAATTGCAGAGTATAAAACAGGAAATACACTCAAAAGATATTTAATTGATCCTAGTTTTTCTCAATTCAATAAAAGAGAAAATCACTATCTTTTAAGTCTTTCTCAATGGCCCAGTGAAAAAATAAAGGATCGAGGTATGGTACGAGATTTATTACAGGAAGGTATAACTTTAATCGATGATGTTAGATGGACAGATTATCTTCAAGCGTTTACTAATCAAAAAATAAATGTTAATTTAGCTGAATACTTATTAGATAATAGTTTAAGGTATATATCAAGTAAAAATAAAAAGTAGTTTTTGAAAGGAGGAAGAGTTAGTATGAAAAAACAAACAGCAGGAAGAGATTCATTAGGAGAATTTGCTCCTAAGTTTGCCTCTTTAAATGATGATGTATTATTTGGTGAAATATGGTCAAGAGTAGATAAGTTATCTTTAAGGGATAGATCATTAATTACCATATGTATTTTTATGGGAAAGGGCTTAATAGATAATTCTTTAAAATATCATTTAATTAATGCTAAAAATAATGGAATTACGAAAGAAGAAATGGCTGAAATTATTACTCATGCGGCTTTTTATGCTGGTTGGCCTAATGCATGGGCTGTATTTAATTTAGCAAAAGAGGTGTATAGTATGGATAATGAGATACAAGAACATGGGGGTATGTTTGGTCTTGGAGAGCCTAATGTAGCATTCGCTAAATATTTTACAGGCAAATCTTACTTAAAGCCATTGACTAATTCTAAAGATACTAAAGTATCTTTAGCTAATGTGACTTTTGAACCAGCTTGTAGGAATAACTGGCATATTCATCGTGCAAAAGAAGGTGGGGGACAAATTTTGTTATGTATTGATGGAGAGGGTTGGTATCAAGAAGAAGGAAAAAGTGCACAAAGTTTAAAGCCTGGAGATGTTGTTTTTATCTCAGCTAACGTAAAGCATTGGCACGGTGCTAAAAAAGATTCTTGGTTTAGCCATATTGCTATAGAAGTTCCTGGAGTTGATACAGAGAATGTTTGGTGTGAAAAAGTAAGCGAGGAGGAATATAATAATTTATCAAGATAAAATGGGTATTACTTTATATAAAGGAATTTACCAGATATTACCATAACGAACAAACGTTTGATATATTATAATGTTATTGAGGTGATATTTGTGAAGAAAAAAGAAAATGAAATTGTTATATTTGAAGGACAAAATGTAAAATTAGAAGTCAATGTCAATGATGATACTGTATGGTTAAATAGAGAACAATGATCTCAATTATTTGATAGAGATATTAAGACTATTGGAAAACATATTAACAATGCATTAAAAGAGGAATTAGATGACTCAACTGTCGCAAAATTTGCGACAGTTCAAAAGGAAGGTAATCGTAAAGTAACTCGTGATGTGAGCTATTATAATCTAGACATGATTATTAGTGTTGGGTATCGTGTCAAATCTAAAAATGGTATTATTTTTAGAAAATGGGCAAATCAAATCTTAAAAGATTATATGTTAAAAGGTTATGCAGTAAATCAAAAAAGGTTAGAATATTTAGAAAAAACAGTTAAATTAATTGATATAGCTAATCGCATGGATGATAGGTTAGAGAGTGATGATGCCAAAGAAATTTTGCGAGTAATTGGAAATTATTCTAAAGCCCTAGATTTACTTGATGATTATGATCATAAAACCTTAAAAAAGATAAGTGGTAATCAAGATGATAGAAAAATAAAATACGAAGAATGTATCAAAATTATTAATCAATTGCGATTTAATGAAGAAAGTGATATTTTTGCTCTGGAAAGAGATAAGGGATTAGCATCTATTATTAATAATATTTATTAAAGTTTTGATAATAAAGACGTTTATAAGAGTATTGAAGAAAAAGCTTCTAATTTTCTATATTTAATCGTTAAAAATCATATTTTTATTGATGGAAATAAAAGAATAGCAGCTACTTTATTTATATATTTTTTGAATTTCTATGATATTTTATATAAAGATGGTGCTTTGATGATTGATAATAATACCTTAACAGCGTTAACGCTATTAATAGCAGAATCTAATCCAAAAGAAAAAGATGTTATTATTGATTTAGTGATGAATTTTTTAACTTAAAAGAGTAAATAATATAGTAAGAAAAAGGAGAAATTTATGAACAAAATATTAATTTGTTATTTTTCAGCTAGTGGAATAACAAAAAAGGTAGCAGAACATATTGCTACTATAACTAGGTGGGATTTATTTGAAATTGAACCAATGGAATTATATACTACAGAAGATTTAAATTGGAATAACAACCATAGTCGATCTTCCATAGAAATGATGAGCGATACTATAAGACCAAAGATAAAAAATAAAGTAAATAAGGTAGAAGATTATCCAGTTATTTTATTAGGTTATCCTATCTGGTGGGATTTAGCTCCTAGAATTGTTAACTCTTTTATAGAAGAATATAATTTAGAAGGAAAAAAAGTATATATTTTTGCTACTTCTGGCGGGAGTGGAGTAGAAAATAGTTTTAGTGATTTAAAAAGGCGTTATTCTAATATTAACTTTATTAGTGCTAAAAGATTGTCACCAAGTATTTCTAATGATGAAATTTTGACATGGATCAGTAGCACAATATAATAAATTTGAAAGAAATAAGCAATATATAGTTTCATCCGTGGTATAATAAAATTTATAGGAGGGATAGAATGGAAAAGTCAAAAGTATATTTTATTAAGGGGATTACTCCTGAAAACATGATTAAAGCATATAATGCGGTAGGACATAAATTAACTGGCAAGGTAGCTGTAAAACTACATTCTGGTGAAAGAGGAAATCAAAATTATTTAAGACCTGAATTTGTAAAAGATATTATTCATTATGTAAATGGTACAGTTGTTGAATGTAATACAGCATATGAAGGAGCTAGAAACTCAACTGAAAAACATCGTGAATTAATTAAAGAACATGAATGGGATAAATATTTTCCTTTTGATTTATTAGATGCGGAAGGGCCTGATATGGTTCTTGATATTTCAAACGGTAAGATATTAAAGAAAAATTATGTAGGAAAGGATTTGGCTAATTACGATTCACTACTTGTACTATCACATTTTAAAGGACATGCAATGGGTGGATACGGAGGAGCTTTGAAACAACTTTCCATTGGCTGTGCCTCATCTGCTGGTAAAACATTGATTCATACAGCCGGAGTTACTGATGATCAAAAAGAATTATGGAGTAGCTTACCAGAACAAGATAAATTTTTAGAAGCTATGGCTGATGCTGCGTCTAGTGTAGTAGATTACTTTAAGGGTAATGCTGTTTATATTAATATTATGAAAAATATTTCTGTTGATTGTGATTGCGATGGTAATGCATCTGCCCCTTGTATGCAAGATATTGGTATTTTAGCTAGTCTAGATCCAGTAGCAATAGATCAAGCATGCTTAGATTTAGTTTATAGCTCTAATGATCCTGGAAGAGATAAATTAGTAGAAAGAATAGAATCACGTCATGGGGTTCATACTGTGGAAGCCGCCGCAGATTTAAATGTCGGATCACGTGAATATGAGTTAATAACTCTTGATTAAACACGAGAAATCGTGTTTTTTTATTTTTATATATTGACAGTTTGTTATATCTGTTATATATTGAATATAACAGAAGAGGTGATGTGCTTGAATATAATTATAAGTAATAGTAGCGATATACCTATTTTTTTACAAATAAAAAATGCTATTAAAGAGGAAATATATAATGGTAATTTACAAGAAAATGATTCCTTGCCATCTGTGAGAGTTTTAGCTAACGATTTAAAAATTAGTTTTTTAACAGTAAAAAGAGCCTATGATGAGTTAGAGAGCGAAGGATATATTAAAACAATTCCCAAAAAAGGAAGTTTTGTAGCACCACGTAATCTTGAATTAATGAGGGAAGAAAAATTAAAAGAAATTCAATCTTTAATAGAAGAAATATATGATATTGCCAAAATATCTCATATTTCTAATGATGAAATAGAAGAGTTATTTAGAATTATTTTTGAGGAGGAAATTTAAATGGAAAATGCTATTGAATTAAAAGAGGTATCTAAAGAGTATCTAGACTTTAAGTTAGATAAAATAAGTTTTAATATTCCTAAAGGATCTATTGTTGGTCTTATTGGTGAAAACGGAGCAGGTAAGACTACTACTATGAAATCTATTTTAAATATTGTAAATATTAATGGAACTATTCAAGTACTTGGTAAAGAGCATAAACAATACGAAAAAGAGATTAAGCAAGAATTAGGAGTAGTATTAGATGATAGCTTTTTATCAGAATATTTAACCGCTAAAGGAATTAATTCTATTATGAAAGACTTTTATAGTAATTGGGATGAAAAATTATATTTTGATTATTTAAAAGAATTTAAATTACCTAGTAATAAATTAATGAAAGAGTTCTCTAGAGGTATGAAAATGAAATTGAAAATTATTACTGCTATTTCCCATAATCCTAAAATTTTATTATTAGATGAACCAACCAGTGGATTAGATCCTATTGTAAGAAATGAAATATTAGATATTTTTAGAAAATATATTTTAGATGATGAGGAACGTTCGATTTTAATATCTTCCCATATTACTAGTGATTTAGAACATATTGCTGACTATATTGTATTTATTCATAATGGTAAAATAATTTTTAATTTACCTACTTCAGATTTACTTGAAAATTATGGAATTATAAAATGTGATAAAAAAGATTTCGAACAATTAAAAGAAAAAGACTATATTAGTTATAAAAAAGGAAAATATCAGTATGAAGTTCTTATAGATAATAAAGTAGAAATTAAGAAAAAATATAAATTTGAAGTAATAGATAAACCAAGTATTGATGAAATAATGTTATTTTATGTGAAAGGAGAAAAATAATGAAGGGATTAATAAAAAAAGATTTGCTTAATTTAGCTAGTTATAAAACTTCACTTTTTATAGTAATCATTTTTTGTAGTATTGCTATTGCAGGGACTACTTCTGTTACTTTTGCTCCTATAGTAATTTCAACTATTATTGGAATGATTGTATTATCTACTTTTAATTATGATGAAATATCAAAATCAGACAAATATATTTTATCTCTTCCGGTATCTAGAAAAGATGTCGTTTTATCTAAATATATTTTAGCAGTAGTATCTACTGTAATTGGTGCTGTTTTAGGTGTGGTACTTACTATTATCATTGTCCAAATAATGAATATGATAAGATCTAGTGAATTAATTAATCTTAATTATGAAAGCTTACTTAGTACAGCATTTGGAGGAATGTTTGGAATAGCTTTAATTCAATCAATTCAAATACCAAGTATTTATAAATGGGGTGCTGAAAAGGGACGTATTCAAATGTTTGTATTAATATTCTTACTTATATTATTAATATTGGGTGCATCATTTTTATTTACTAAAATAGGATTAAATATTGATATGAGTAGTATAGAGTCTTTCTTAAATAAATTTGGTATTTTAATTCTTGTAGGTTTAATAATTATAATGTACAGCATATCTTATAAAATTTCATATAAAATATTTTCTCATAAGGACTATTAAAATAGTCTTTTTTATTTACATGTACTTGTGAGAAAAATTCTTTTATGATAATATATGATATGTAAATTGCTCCATAGCCAAGCGGTAAGGCATCGGACTCTGACTCCGACATCGTTAGTTCGAATCTAACTGGAGCAGCCAAATGAAAATAACTATGTTTATATAGAAAGAAGGATCAGTATGAATTATGATGATTTAGCAAATTTAATATTTCCCGATGTAGTAGATTCTAGTGTATATGAAGAAAAATACCCTAAACGTAATTTAAAAGAAGGAGCTATGGTAACTAGATTTGCACCTAGTCCGACAGGATTTGTTCATATGGGTAGTCTTTATACTTCTTTTGCTGATATCAGGTTAGCAAGACAAACAGGAGGAGTTGTATATCTTAGAATAGAAGATACTGATCAAAAAAGAGAAGTAGAAGATGGAATCACGGGAATTATTAATGATTTTAATAATTTAAAAATCTACTTTGATGAAGGACCTACACAAGGTGGAGGTTATGGCCCTTATATTCAAAGTGAGAGAAAAGATATTTATCAGAGTTTTGCTAAAAAATTATTAAAAGAAGGGAAAGCTTATCCTTGCTTTGCTACAGAGGAAGAATTAAAGGAAATAAGAGAGATTCAAGAGAAGAAAAAAAGTAGAATTGGTTATTATGGTAGATGGGCAAAATATCGTGATTTATCAGTAGAGGAAGCTATAGCTAAAATTAAAGAAGGAACGCCTTATATTATTAGATTAAAGTCTCCTGGTAAATTTGAGAATAAAATTGTTTTAGATGATTGTATTAAAGGTAAAATTGAGATGCCAGAAAATGATATGGATATCGTTATTATTAAATCGGATGGTCTTCCAACTTATCATTTTGCTCATGCTGTAGATGATCATTTAATGCATACCACTCATGTAATAAGAGGAGATGAATGGGTATCCTCTTATCCTATTCATAAACAATTATTTGAAGTATTAGGTTTTGAAGTACCAAAGTATGCTCATATAGCACCTCTTACCATTAAAGAGGGAAATACTATCCGTAAATTAAGTAAGAGAAAAGATAAAGAAAGTGCTATTAGTTTTTATCATAAATTAGGAGTACCTAATGAAGTCATAAATTTATATATTGCTACCGTTAATAATTCTAATTTTGAAGAATGGTATGTAGAGCATCCTGATAAAACAATTGATGACTATGAATTTACTTTTGATAAGATGCCAGTAGGGGGAAGTTTATTTGATCTAGAAAAATTACAAAGTATTTCTAAAATATATTTTAGTAAATTAACTGCTGTTGAGATATATAATAGAACACTAGAGTATGCTAAGCAATACGATATGGAGTTTTATAACTTAATTAAAGAGGATAAAGATTATTTAGTAGCACTACTAAACATCGAAAGAAATGTAGAACGTCCTAGAATGGATATAGGAAGTTATAGTGATGTTAAGGAACAATTCTGGTACATGTATGATGAGTTGTTTAACAAAGTAGAAGATCCTTATAAAGAGGTATCTTATCCTTATGATGTATCATTTATTAAAGATTATTTTATAAATGTATATAGGGAAGAAGATACGGAAGAAGATTGGTTTAATAAAGTAAAAGAATATGCTAAGGATAAAGGTTTTGCCATTAACCGTAAAGAGTACAAAGAAAATCCTAGTAATTTCTTAGGAAATATTGCTGATTTTTGTAGTATTATAAGAGTAATGTTAACTACTTCTAATACATCACCTAATATGTATGATTTATTAAAAATATATGGTAAAGATAAATTATTAAAAAGAGTAGATTTGTTTTTAGATAGTATTAATAAGTAATAGGCGGAGTTTTAAACTTCGCTTTTTAAATAATTCTTTATATTTAAGTGAATATATGGTAGTATTATGAATAGGAGATGCTATATGAAAAAGTATATTTATTTTTTAATAGTAGGAATATTTTTGCTTTTACCAATCCCTGTTTTAGCAGTAGTAGAACCAACAGATAAATTTTATATCAATGACTATGCTAATATTTTGAGTAGTGAAACAGAAGATTATATTTTTGAACACAGTAGAAATCTAGATAGTAAAACAAAGGCTCAAATAGTAATAGTAACTATTGAAAGTCTAGAGAGTGATAGTTTAGAAGAGTATGCTACTACTTTATTTCGAGAATTTGGGATCGGTGATAAAGAGGAAGATAATGGTTTATTAATATTACTTGCTTTAGAAGAAAGACAAGTAAGAGTAGAAGTAGGATATGGACTAGAGGGAATATTACCTGATGGTAAAACAGGCAGATTTCAAGATGAGTATATGATCCCATTCTTTAGTAAAAATAATTTTGATGAGGGGATGCTTAATGGATATAAGGCTTTTTATAAAGAATTAGTTAATTACTACGGTATTAGTGAAGATGTTGATGAACCATTAGAAATGGAGGAATCAGAAATATCTTCTTCTGAATTAACGATCGCTATTATTTCTATTTTTATCGCAA
>CALVYX010000032.1 GCA_944372315.1 uncultured Bacilli bacterium | reverse complement strand
AGAAATAAATTTTACAATATTTTATCTATCAATATTATATTCTTTTAATAAAAAATTCAAATTATAATATCACAACACATTTTTTAGCGCTACTTTTAACTAAGATTAGGCTCTAGTACTTGCCAATAACTTAGATTATTATCGTAATACTTACAATAAGTATCACTATAAGGATTACTATAACCATAGAAAAGTTCTGCTTCGTATTTCTCTTCGCATAATGGAAGTAATTCAACTGGACCTGCTAAAACATCAAACCTAGTCCATTCTTCTTTGGTAACTTCTTCTAAAATGCTTTCATCTTTAGTATAAACATAATACTTTTGAGTACGTTGTTCAGTCATATTTTGTAATCCATTTTCACATGATAAGTTAATCGTTTCTGTGTGCTTTTTGCACCATACCTCTCCACAAATAGGTTCCGATACATTATAAGTAAAACCATCAGGCAAAGTATATGGACTATATTCAAATGGTTCTAATTTAGAATAAAAATCACCTGGATTCATTAGATTAATTTCCGTTAATTTGATAGTATATTCTCCACAATTTACTTCCACTAAATATCTCTCATCATCTAATGCTGTAAACTTCTTGCCATTGATATAGATGATAAAGAATGGTTCTTCAAGTATTCCCATTTCTTTAGCAGAAACAGTTTCTATTCCAAAACGATTTAAAACATTTCTAATTCGATATAAAATAGGTAATTGTCCCTTCATGTAAGCTTCTAAAGAATCAAAACTAACATGTAAATCATTTTTAATATAACATTCGCTTAAATCATCATTACATTCATAAATATATCCATAATCCTCATCCGTTTTTAATTTATCTAATTCACTTGAATTAAATGATTCTGTGGTTGCATCAATAGACTCTAGAATCTTTTTTTGTTCTTCTAGTGCAATAGATTCTACATTTACATAAGATAATTCTTTAATATTTTCAAAAATATTTTGACTACTTTTTAAAGTTACTCCATTTGTAATATCAAAACCATTATCTTTACTTATTTGATAAAGAATTTCAATAGATTCAGATAATGTTTTAGATTGAATATCAATTTTTGACTTTATTTTTTCACAATCATCATTTAAGCACCACATATTTTGTACATTATTTCCTTGTAATTCTAACGCAAAATAAGGATTAACCTCAACAAATACATAACTTGATTGATCATTTTTAATTTCTTCCATAATGGTATTCATTTTTTCATTATTATTCTCAATTTCGTTCATTCCTCTTAAATTTATAAGAGTTAAAATAATGATACCAATGATCAATATTAAAAATATAATACCTACTACTATACCTATTATTTTCAAAATTCTTTTCATCCTACAACTCCTTAATCATTCATAATATATTAATTATCAAAATAATAAATCAATAATTAATATTTCGTGATTTTCCTTTTGCAATCCTATTTAAATAATTATATCATGACCATTCAAAAATAAAAACTAGATATTTTTACCTAGCTACAAGTTTACAATATAATAAAACCCTTATCAAATAAGGGTTAAACTCTATATGGTGACCTGTATGGGACTTGAACCCATGAATATCGCCTTGAGAGGGCGGCGTGTTAACCACTTCACCAACAGGCCATAAAATAATGCCTTTTTAAAAGACATTATTATTCTAACATATTTATTATTTTTTTGACAATATATTTTAATCAAAATTAACTTCTGGTACTTCCGTATTAACTTCATCTGTTTCAAAATACTCTTCTTCAGAGAAACCAAACATAGAAGCTAAAATATTAGTTGGAAATTTTTTAATTTTTGAATTATATTCTCTTACTGCCTCATTATAATCACGTCTTGCTGTAGCAATTCTATTTTCTGAACCGGCAAGTTCATCACTTAATTGAATAAAATTTTCACTTGCTTTTAAATCAGGATAATTTTCAACTATCACCATTAATCCATTTAATGCTGTCGTAAGTTCGCTATTAGCTTCACTTTTCTCTTCAATAGTATTAGCATTTAATAAGTTTTCTCTTGCTGTAGTTACACTATCAATAGCTTCTTGCTCGTGAGATGCATACCCTTTTACAGTATTTACTAAATTAGGAATTAAATTAGCTCTTCGCTCTAGCATAACAGATACATTAGAAAATTCATTATCTACATCTTCCTTTAAATCAACTAAAGAATTATAACTTCCTACTAACATAGCTCCGATAGCTATTAAAACAATTACTATTACTCCAATAATTATTCCTACTTTTTTACCCATATCCATATCTACCTTTCTAAAACTATTTTATCATATTATCAAATAATATCAACTAACTCTTATTAAAATCTTCTAGAACTTCCACCTCCACCAGAAGAACCGCCTCTTCCAGAAAATCCTCCACGAAAAGAGCTTCTACTCCCAAAACCACTGTTTCTAAAGTGTCCACCAAAATTTCCGTTGTCAGAATAAACTCTACGTCCAACTAACATAATTGGTAATATTATCATCATAAATATTGCGATAAAAATAGAAATAATAGCGATCGTTAATTCAGAAGAAGATATTTCTGATTCCTCCATTTCTAATGGTTCATCAACATCTTCACTAATACCGTAGTAATTAACTAATTCTTTATAAAAAGC
>CALVYX010000031.1 GCA_944372315.1 uncultured Bacilli bacterium | reverse complement strand
TGATTATTGCATCTACACTTCCATTATTTGTAACTGTTATACTATATTCTATCTTATCCCCTGGTTTATTTAGTCCTGCATTAAAAGTAGCATTGGCACCATTATACGTTGGCTCGGTTATATTATAGGCTGTTCCTGTGATACTACTAGTGATATTAGTTATTTCTATATTCCAAGTACTTGTTATATTTCCTGTTCCATTAATAGTTAATCTTGTCATGAATGCAGCATACACTACTACCATTACTAGCACTAATAAACACATGACTCCTATAATTATCTTTTTCTTATTTCTATACATAGCACCACTCCGTTATTATTTATTCTATATACATTATACCCACTATATTCAAGAAGATTCAATAAAAATTGCTATTAATTTTTTGTTTTACATATTGTTTGACAAGGTATAATATCTTATATATTTCTTTTAACAAATAATACTCATCATCCAAATACTCCTATACCCTATAAATTTCGACAAAAAAAGTTGTATTGCTACAACTTTATTATTTATCTCTTAATACACCATGAAGTTTTATTTCTACATCTTTAATTGCTTTATTAAATAAATCCATGACTTCTTCATCACTTAAAGTACGATTTTGATCTTGGAAAGTAAGAGTAAAAGCAATAGACTTTTCATCGCTATTTATTTTATCTCCTTCATAAACATCGAAAATAGAAATATCTACTAATAATCTACCACATGCCTTTTTAATAACCTCCATAACTTCACTTGCCATAACATTCTTTTTAACAATGAATGCCATATCTTTAGAAATAGCTGGATATTTAGATAATTCTTTATATTGCATACTCTTAACTTTGAAACTAAATAATTTATCTAAGTTAATTTCTATTACATAAATATCATCTTTAGTAACAGTTGGATGTAATTTACCAATAATACCAATAGGGTTCCCATTTAAAACAATAGATGCACTTTGTCCAGGATGAAATTCTTTTGGAAAATTATCTATTTTTAGACTATAACGATTTTTATAACCTAAATATTCTAATAATTCTTCTAAAATACCTTTAATAACATAGAAATCAACATTCATGGAAGAAATACCTTCTAAATACTTTCCAGTCATTAAAATAGCTAATTTATTTTCTTCATAATATTCATTATCTTTTTTATAGAACCCTTTTCCTACTTCATAAATAGAAATATCGTGGTTAGATCTTGCTTTATTATAATTATAAATATTTAATAAAGAAGGAATTAGGCTATATCTTAATGTATTACGATCTTCACTCATTGGATCTAATACTTTTACATGAGTAAATTCATCATTAGTAAATTTATGAACGTCACTTTCTGAAATTAGTGAATAACTTAATGTCTCATTTAATCCAAGACTTGCTAATTTATTACGAATTAGTCTTATATTTTTATTACAATTACCTGGTTTTACTGGTAACTCTAACTTTTTACCTTGGATTTTATCAATTCCATAGATTCTTCCTACTTCTTCAACCAAGTCTTCAGGAATACTAATATCAATTCTTCTAGTAGGTACTACTACAGTAATTAAATCTTTATTAATAGTATAAGTAAATCCTAATCGATCAAAGATAGATAATATTTCATCTTCTGGAATCGTAATTCCTAATATTTTATTAATCTTCTCACATGTAATATCTATTTTCTTATCAGTAATATCCATATCTTTATATTCTACTATACCACCAACGATAGTAGCGTCTGCATATTTTTCTAATAAATGACAACTTCTTTCTATTGCCATATAAGTTCTTTTTGGATCAAGTCCTTTTTCAAAACGATTACTTGCTTCACTTCTTAATACTTTCTTTGAAGTTTTACGAATAGAAGTAGCATTAAAGATTGCTGACTCAATGATAATATCTTTCGTATCTTCTTCAATTTCCGTAGTAAGTCCACCCATAACTCCAGCAAGTCCTACTGCTTCTTTATCGGTAGCAATCACTATATCACTATTAGATAATATGCGTTTTTGTCCATCTAAAGTAGTTAGTTCTTCCCCATCATCTGCCATACGAACTACTATTTTTTCACCTAATCTATTAGCATCATAATAGTGTAATGGTTGACCAGTCTCTAACATAACATAATTGGATATATCAACCACATTATTAATAGGTCTAATACCAGATGCTATTAATCTGTTCTTAATAAATGTAGGGCTTTCTTTAATTGTTACATTAGTAACAATTTTAGCTAAGAATAAAGGACAATTAGGAGTTCTAATATCTAAACTAAATACATCATTAACATCTTCCTTAGTACTTTGATAACTTAAATCAATATCTTTTACTTGTCTATCATATAAAGCACCTATTTCATAAGCCATTCCTACAATACTTAATAAATCTCCCCTATTAGATGTTAACTCAAAATCAATTACTTCATCATCTAATTCTAAATACTTAATGGGATCCTCTCCTACTTTAGCATCTTGTGGTAATTCATGAATACCATCAATATCTTTACTAGTTAAAAATTTATGTTCAAGACCCAATTCACTAATAGCACAAATCATTCCATTAGACTCTTCTCCACGAATTACACTCTTTTTAATTACACCCCCTGGTAATACAGCCCCAGCTAGTGCAACTATTACTTTAAGACCACTTCTTACATTAGGAGCACCACAAACAATTTGTAATACTTCACTACCAATATCTACTTTACAAACATTTAAATGATCACTATCAGGATGTGGATGGCAATCGATTACTTCACCAATAATTAAATGAGTAGCAGGAATCAACTTACCACAAGAATCATATTCATTACCAATACCAGTCATGTCTTCTGCTAAAGTATTGATATCTACATCAATATCTACGTAATCGCTAACAAATTTTCTACTTAATTTCATTTTCCTCATCCTTTCTATCAAATTGTTCTAAAAATCTAATATCATTTGTATATAAATAACGAATATCAGGTATGGCATAACGGAACATCGCAAAACGATCTAATCCTGTACCAAAAGCAAATCCCGTCCATACTTCAGGATCATATCCCCCCATTCTAAGAACATTAGGGTGTACCATACCAGCTCCTAATACTTCGATCCATCCTGTTTGTTTACATAGGGAACATCCTTTACCACCACATTTAAAACAAGATACATCCACTTCTACACTAGGTTCTGTAAACGGAAAATAACTTGGTCTAAAACGAACCTTTGTATTTTCTCCTAACATCTTCTTAGCAAATAATTCTAAAGTACCTTTCAAGTCTGCAAGGGAAATATTTTTATCGATAACTAATCCTTCTACTTGTCCAAATTGATGAGAGTGTGTTGCATCTTCATCACGTCTATATACTTTACCAGGACAAATCATTCTAATTGGAGTTTTTTCCTTATTGGCTTGCATTTCTCTTGCTTGCACACTAGAAGTTTGTGTTCTTAATAAGTACTCTTCATCTATATAGAACGTATCTTGGGTATCTCTTGCAGGGTGTCCATCTGGAAGATTTAATAGACGGAAACAATTCTCATCCGTTTCTAGTTCTGGTCCATCTACTACATCATACCCCATAGATACAAAGAAATCTTCGACATCTTCTACAATTCTATTAAATGGATGACGACTTCCTCTTTTTATTTTTTTACTAGGTAAACTAATATCAATAGATTCTTTTTCTAATTTTTCATTAAGTTCTTTATTTTTTAATTCCTCTTCTTTATTTGTTAATTTACTATTAACCTCTTCTCTTATTTCATTAGCAATTTTACCTACTTCTTTTCTCTCTTCTATGGATAAATCTTTCATATTGCTAGTAAGAAGCGTAACTAACCCTTTTTTACCTAAATATTTAGCTTTTAGTTGTCCTAAATCATTTAATGATGTAACACTATTTAAATCACTATCTAAACTAGTTTTAATAACTTCAACTTTTTCTTTCATAAATCCTCCTTACCATAAAAAAAGTGATACCAATTAAGGACGAATATATCCGTGGTACCACCTTATTTTATAGATTAACTATAACTCATTGTCTCTTAACGCGAGATAACGTTTACTATTAATAAAAGCTTATAAGACGAATTCATAAGGTTTATTTATTACTTTCCACCAACCAGTAACTCTCTTTGAAATAAATTACTTACTACTACTTCTTAATAATAGCCATAAATATCAATGTTAATTATAACATAAAATTTAGTTAATGCAAGTATTTATCCAGTTTAATTATTACTTTCCAAGTAATTTACTACATCATTCATAACATCTTTACTTCTACTAGCAATATAAGGATAATACCAACTTTGTAATTTATGTTTATACCAGAAAAAAGCAAATGTCTCTTTGGATTCAAAATTTTGCCATACTCCTAAAATAGATTCATCTTCTTTTTGTAAACACTTCTTATATTCTTCTAATAAATATTGGTTTTTATTATTACTTTTTATTAAAGAAGTATTAAATCTTATTCCATTATATTCATATATTTTGTTATATTTATAAATAATATTATCCATACTACTATTTAAATCAGTAAGCTCAAAATATTTATGAAATAATGCTTCTGTATCTATATGAATACCCATCGTATCTAATATCTTCTTATCGGCACTTGTATATCTACTAGCTCTAAAGAAAGCACTATCATTTAAAGTTGCCATATAAATTTGATATAATTCTTCCTTACTAAATGGATAATTATCTTTAAAATAATCATAAATAAATAGACTATTACAACATAGGGTACTAATTAAAATGTTATCTATCTTGTTACTATTCTTATGATGATCCATTCCAAAAACAATAGTAACATCCTCTCCCACCGACTGGATGGGATCATTATGATCTACTATTACAAAATTATATTTTGATACTTCTTGTGTCTTTATTACTTTAGGTTTATACACGATACAGTCATCCATCATTTTCTTATTATAAGGATCAAAGTCATAATTTTTATCTAAAATAGATGGATACGCTTCTACTCCAAAATAAGTTAAAATACTTGCTAAAAGACTACTAGATACTGCAGTATCAATATCAGGATTTTTATGTCCTATGACATACAAAGGCCCATACTTTTTTAAGTCTTTAATATTTATCATATGTTAAAAAGAACTATATACTTAATAGTTCTTCTTCCTTTACTTTTAATTTTTCATCGATCTTTTTATTATATTCATTAACTAAATTTTGGATTTCATTCGTTTGATGT
>CALVYX010000030.1 GCA_944372315.1 uncultured Bacilli bacterium | reverse complement strand
TCCTCTAAATCTACCTTTGTATTTTCATACTTCTTAGCTAGAAACACTACTAACCTAAGATTATGTTCAATCAACTTATCTCTTGCTGTTAAATCTCCATCATTAGATAACATTAAATAATACTCTTCCATATCTTTAGATAAAGGTTCAGGCAATTTATCCGTTGCCCCCACATAAAATAATACACTACTAAATTCAAGTAACTCACCTATGATTAATAAAATACTTATCATTTTATCCCTCCCATTATATCATTATGTAACAACATATCAACACCTTCTATCTTAAAAGGTTCTAAAGTTATTCCTAACAAAACATTCTTTACTTCATAATTATTATCAATTACAATTTTCTCTACTACTACACATTTTAAAACACTATCACCACTAGCCGTATTATATGGCACTAAAATACTATTCTCATAACTAAGTTTTATTTTTTTAGTATTTACTATTATTATCGGTCTTTTTTTATAAGGATCATAAAGTCTGTTACCTGTATCTAAAAAAGCATTAAATTTATAAATTTTATCATTATAATATACATCTACTTTATAAAAATTATTATAATTAGTTCGGATTTGTCTCATACTTTTAATATACCCATATATAATAAATGGACTTATTATTAACAAAACTATAAAGTTAAGAGAAAACCCACTATGAATAAACATTAAACCTTGATTTTCATAATTTAATTGAATATCAAGTAAGTAGATCCCACCTCCCAAAATGATACTCGATATATATAAATACAATAAATTATTAAAAAAGTATTTCATATTTTTAAAAGAAAATGTAGTTAAAATCATTAACATACTTATTATCATTTTAAAAAGAAATAAAGTTACATTGTTCAAAGATATAAATAAGAAAATAATAGAAATGCCACCTACTAAACTACCTAAAATAATTCGATAAAATTTAACATTTCTTTTTAGAGTAATACTAACAGATAATAATAATAAAAAATCCATGGCAATATTTAAAAATAAAACTAAATCAACATAGACACGCAAAATATCACCACCATTATTATGGTATTAAAAAAACACGATATTTCGTGTCGTTTTTTGTTTAAAATAAAATATTTTATTCATCCAGTAAATCTTCTAATAACAAAATTTTATAACCTTTTTGATTTAAATAATTAATAATGGAAGATAATTCTCTTACTGTTCCAATATTATTAGTAAAAGAAATCATCGATCCACTAGTAACATTATTTTTTATATCATTATATGGAAAATTAGTAGTAATAATAGTAGGAATAATAGAATGCATTTTATTCTTTTCACAAATTTCAATAATATCTTTATTCTCTTCTTCTGAATAACAATATTTAACTTTATTACCAGTAAGTGATTTCAATATTTTATTAGCTTTTTTAATATTAGCATAATCACTAGATAATAATTCTATGGAATGACCATTTAAATAAATTTTTTCTACTACATCAATATCACCTGATAAAATATCTTCTGTAATCATAAAATTAGCTTTTACATCTTTTTCCTTTAAAATATTTAATATTTCATCAATATAAGAAGTATTATTCATTTTAAAAATTAAACTGATCCCTTGTTTTAAACTATTACCTTTAATAATAAATTTATCATAAGTATTACTAGTACTAATCGTAGGTGTTACTTCTTCAAATACTAAAAGTCCCGCATCGAAGGAACCATATTGTTTCATTTTTTCATAACTTCTATCTATATCAACCTTCACTCCACTTACTCCAGGAATAATATTATTATTAATTAAAATAGCATCTTGTGATGACTCTTCATAATCTTTTGCTACTTCTGTAATTTCTTTCATTATAGGATCGTTTCGTTTGACTATTTCTACCGCACTATCTGTATAATAAAAGCTAAAACATATTAATGCTAATGCTCCCATGAATGAAAAAAATTTCTTCATCATATAATCTTCACCTATAGAAGTATATGAAAAGAAATCAAATATCTTTCTTCGAAATTTTACAAATTAGCTAAAAATAATTCAAAAACTAATTTAGGATTATTATTGCCCGTTTTAATCATATAATCTAAATTAAAAAAGTAATCTAAATTAGTAAGTAATACTTTACTAGAATAGTTATATCCTTTTTCCATAGCAAGTTTTACTCGGTATGGATGAACCTTTAATTTAGTTGCAATTGTATCTTTATTATACCCTTCTTTTAATAAAAGCTTTACTTGATACATTAAGCGAAATTGATCAGAGACCATAACGATTATTTTATTTATATCTTCTCCTTTATCTAGTAATTCTTGAGTAATAAGATATGCCTTACTACGATTTTTTAAAACTATACTATCAATTAAAGAAAATATGTTATCACCAGTTAATTTTATAACTATGTTATTAATATCTTCCATAGTTATAGTTTTATCACCTAATTTATAGCACTTTAATTTCTCTAATTCATTTAATATACGCTCATTATCATTATCACAATAATCGATTAAATATTTTATTGTTTTATAGTCCATTTTATAATCATCGAGATGTTTTTTTATTAAATCATCAATAACTATTTCTCCACCTAAAATATTGTTTTTATCGACTAGTTTGACAAGTTTTTTTCTAGTATCAATTTTATCGCAAATCATAATTAAAATATTTTCACTACTAGGATTTTTTAAATATTTTTCTAATAATTCTTCATTGTGAACTACTGTTCCTTTAGGGCGATTCGATGTAAGAAAGTAAGCATTATCACACACTACTACTTTATTACTACTTAAAAAATTATAAGTATCCAAATCTTCTATTGCAGTACTAATTGGAGTTTCTATTAAATCATATTTTATAATCATATCGCTAGTTAAATGATTCTTTTTTAAAATATCATCTATTTTAGCATTAATTACTACATAATCACTAGACTCTATTATATAAGTATTCATAAACGCCTCCAATCATTTTTATTATACCAAAAAACAGATAAAATAGATAGTTCTACTTTATCTGTTTTAT